>JAJXZK010000052.1 GCA_021780095.1 Acidobacteriota bacterium
AAACCAAACATCACCTGAAAGAAGGGAGACCGCAGCGATCTCAAGTCGATTTTCGAAGTGCGAACGAGCTCCTGGAACGGTAGATCGCTGTTCTCGTAGGCTTCCAGAGCCGTGGTGCGCACGCGTCGTAGAACCTCCCGGAAACTTGGCTCGCCGCTCAGGTCACAACGAAATACGATCATGTTCACAAACAAGCCAATGATGGATTCTGTTTCGACGTGCTTGCGCAGCGTACTTGGGGAGCCGATGCAAAAATCTTCTTTCCCGGACTTTCTGTAAAGCAGAACGGCGAAAGCTGCCAGCAAGGTCATGAACATCGTGGCGCCCTCTTGCTGAGCGATATTCTTCAAAGAATCACGCAGAGGCGCGTCGATGATGATGGGAGTGGTTTCCCCCCACGGCGAACGTTTTTGAGGGTAGGGACGGTCCCCCGACAGTTCCAGGTATGCAGGCAACGCTGCAAGCTTCGTTTTCCAATACATGGCCTGGTTCTGCATTTGACCATCTGCCGAATGCTTCGAGGCCCACATTGCGTAGTCTGCATATTGGATGGGAAGGTTGGGCAGGGTGGCGGGCTCATTTCGCACCGCCGCCTGGTACAACGTACTGAGTTCCTCCGCCAAAATCTTCAATGACCTGCCATCGGCGATGATGTGATGTATGTTGAAAAAAAACACGTGGCGCTGTTCCGCCAGACGGAACAAGTGAAACCTAACCAGGGGCGCCTCGTTCAGATCAAAACGTCGCCGAGCTTGCTCGCGAATTAGTGCTTCTAGCGCCTGATTTCGATTGGCCTCGGAAACATGGGAAATATCTGTTAGCTCTACCGTGGCGGTGGCCTCATTGGCTACACGCTGAAACAGGTCGCCCTCCTCTTCATAGAAAGAAGTGCGCAGAGTTTCATGTCGGACAAGCAATTGGTCGACTGCTGTCTGCAGTGCAACCGCATCAAACGGTCCCTGGACGAAATACGCAACCGGAATGTTATAGGCAACGCAACCCGGATCAAAATAGTCGATGAGCCAGAGTCCTTGCTGTGCGTCTGTCTGCGGAATTTTTCCATTCCTATCCGCCGGGACAATTGGGCTTTGCAAGTGAACAGGGGTAGCAGCCTGCAGCGCCAACAAAAGATCGCTCTTACGTCGCGTGAGCTCCTCTCGCAGCTGCACATCCACGGCGCCAGGCGGTGCGCTAATTTGCAGCCGCCCTTCTTTGGCATGAACATCGATGTTCCGCTGCCGAAGAAGGTGGATGAATTGGACCGTCGTAAGTTCTTGCATTCGTCTATGCCCTGCTCTTAGGCCCTGGTTGAATTGGTTGGATCAATATTCTACGGTCAAATCCGCCGCGTCGAAAACAGCCGCGACCCATCGCAGTGGCGGCAAAACCGTGGGGACGCCGCTCAAATTTCGATCTCCTCTCGCTCCAAAGTCGAGGGAGCCGGTGTCGACTTCGAGGCCCAGGAGATCAACCGGACATGCTGCGCCAGCTCTGCAGGCGTAGACGCTTCAAAGATAATCCGCAACGATAAATTGATTTTGAAGCGCTCACGCACTCGGGCCAGGACTTGTGTTCCTAGTAGCGAGTGGCCGCCCAGCTTGAAGAAGTCGTCATGAATGCCAATCGGTTCGATTCCTAACATCTCTTGCCACGTGGCGACAATGAAGCGTTCGATTTCGTCACTTGCCGGTACAAAATCGTCCACCGAATCCGGCCTGCTGTGGACGTTCATGGCGGCAGAAGGTGTTGTGGGCGTGTTGCTGGAATCTCGCAGATCCTCGATCGCTTGCCTGGTCAACCGTTGCAGCCGCACGAAATCGCGCGGGGAAACTAGTACCTGGGACACCGGAGACATTAGCACGCGATCGAAGACGTCGGTCGCTTCGGCCGAGGCTATGGCGTGCTTCAGTCTGCCTTCCCGAAGGTGGGCCAGCGCGGCCGGCAATTCCATGTTGACAGCCATGCCGACATCACGCCACGAATCCCAATTGACAGACAGTACTCTCGTGCCATTGGGGTCGTCATTCGCAGTTGCGAAGCCGTCGAGATAGGCATTTGCCGCAGCGTAGTCGGACAGTCCAATAGATGGAATAGCGGCGCTGATGGAGGAACAGAGCAGGACGAAATCAAGCTCGGGCACGCCGATGCAATCGCTAATCCATTCGGTTCCCTGCACTTTAGGAGAGAGAACCGCAAGTACCTCCTCGCGCGATTTGGTTTGCATCATACCGGCGCCAGCAACGCCGGCAGCATGGATAATACCGTGAATGGGACCACACTCCGCGCGAACTCTGGCAAGAAGTTGCCGCATCGAAGCAAGATCGACGGTGTCCACCGCCGAAACAATCGGCTTTCCACCCAGGGCCTCGATCGACTCGACTCCTTGAATTTTCCTTTTGAGATCGTCTGACGTTTCCGGCGACTCCAGCAGCGCTTTCCAGCCGGTCGCTGGCGGTAGAGACGTGCGAGAGGTAAGGAGAATGCGCGCCTGTGCAGTCCGAGCAAGATGCTGAGCGAGGACTAGGCCAACGCCGCCCAATCCGCCGGTGATGATGTAGGTGCCACCGGCTCTCAATGGAATGCTTTGCACATTTCGTTGCTCTTCGAGACATTTCCCCAACGGGGCCGGTTCAAAGTACTGGGTCCATCGCGATGACCCGCGATAGGCAATGATTTCATTTGACGCCGGAGAGACCAGTTCTGCGACAAGCTGTGGAATCGCCGATTTGGAGTTGGACAGAAGATCGAGGTCGATAACTCTTGATTGGATGTTTGGGCATTCAATCGGAATGACACCGCAAAACGAATTCAGGGTAGCGGCAATCGGCGTAGAAATGTGCTCGCCAAACACGCTGTACGCGCGATCGGAGACGACGTTGAATTCGATGGGCCGACTTGAACTTTGCTCCTCGGCTGCCTGAATGAGAAACATCGCGCTCAGCACGCCACGATCCAACGCGCTCCGCAAGTCGGCCGATTCGCTTGCATCCGCACTCCACCCATGCACCACTCGGTCCGGCCACTGTGCGTTCGCTTGCAAATCCCGGAGCAGGGCCGCATAGTTCTGCCGGTTGGCTGGGTCGATCTCATAGAGTCCAGGAGAGACGCGTCGAAATTCTTCTCCAGCGCGAACGCGGACAGTCTTGCCGTAGGAACCGAGCTCCGACGCGAGACTGTCAGAAAAAAGTCCATCCTCCGCAAAGAGAAGCCAGGTCAAGTTTGCATCGATTCGCGATTTCTTTAGAAGTACGGGAACGGTTCGAGTCCAGGATGGAACATAGAACCAATCCGCGATATTTGCCTGCTTCAGCGGCATTGCGGTCGACGCTACTTCTTTGGTCTTTTTCGGCTCCACCCAGTAACGCTGCCGTTCGAACGGGTAGCCTGGAAGTGACACGAGGGTCCGCCGCTCACCCGCGTGCAGTGCGTCCCAGTCTGGCCGCACATTTAGGATCCACAAGCGTCCCATAGCAGTCAGCCAGGTCTCGCGGTCGTCCTGGATAGCTTGACCAGCTCGCATGGAGGAAATCATCGGCCTCGTACTGCGTGGTTCAAGATGCTGGCGTGTCAGCGAAAGCAGCGTCTCTCCCGGCCCCACTTCCAACAGAATGGGGCTGAAATCCCGCATCAGCTTCTGCAGGCAATTGGAGAACTGGACCGTGCTCCGAATATGCGATCCCCAGTATGCAGAATTGGTGGCCTGGCTCTCTGTAATCCACGTGCCGCTCACATTCGACAAATACGGCATGTTCGGCGGATTCAACTTCACTCGGGCGACAAGGCGAACAAACTCTTCGATGATTCCGTCCATCATGGGGGAATGAAAGGCATGGGAAGTATGCAGCCGTCTGCAATCCATCTTCTTGCCTCGGAGTCTGGTCTCCAGAGCATCGATCGCCGCTAAGGTTCCAGATGCGACCGTTTGAAGTGGTGAGTTCACGGCTGCAATCGAGGTCTCCGGCGAAAGCAGGGGGAGTAGATCGGATTCCGGAAGACTGACAGCCAGCATGGCCCCGCTGGGCAACGCCTGGATCATTCGTCCTCGCGCCGCGATGAGTGCGATTGCGTCTTCAAGCGAGAATACGCCGGCGAGACACGCCGCGACATACTCTCCCACACTGTGCCCAATCATCGCGGACGGCCGAATACCGCATTCCATGAAGAGCTTGGCCATCGAATATTCAATGACAAACAATGCTGGCTGCGTGATGGCGGTTTGGTTCAATCGCGCCTCGGCCTCCTGTTCGTCGCCTGGTACCGGAAACAGAACGCCTCTCAGATCGAGATCCAGATGAGGCCTCAAAAGCTCGCAGCAACAATCCACGGAATCGCGAAATATCGGAGTGGTGCGATAAAGATCCAGGCCCATATTTACGTATTGCGAACCCTGCCCTGGGAAAAGGAAGACGGTTCCTTGTGATTCCGCCCGTGCTTTGTCCGTCCTCAATGATTGCAATCGCGGCGATTGGGATTGGGCCGGATCCAGCGCCCCCTTGAGCGCCGCAACATCCCGCGCCACTAACACGCGGCGGTGTTGAAAAGCCTGACGTCCCTTTTGCAGCGTGAACGCGATGTCGGCGAGATTGGCAGTAGGATTTTCTTCGAGAAAAGCACGCAATTGTTTGGCCCGCGCGTCGAGTGCGGAGCTTGTTTTTGCGGAGAGGACAATCAATTGCGATGCGCTCACGGGATCAGAGTGGATGAGCGCGGCCTCTTCCATGGAAACGTGAGCGTTGGTGCCTCCAATGCCAAACGAGCTGACTCCGGCACGAAACGGTCCCGGTTTGTCGTACGAGGTCAGCGACGCATTCACGGTGAATGGAGTTCTCTTGAAATCGACCAGTGGATTCGGCTGCGTGAAATGCAGCGTCGCGGGAATCGTGCGGTGCTCGACGGTCAACGCGGTCTTGATCAACCCGGCAATGCCGGCGGCTGTGTCCAGATGGCCGATGTTCGTCTTTACCGATCCCAGCCGGCAGGATTCAGGCTTCAGTGTCGCCGATTCGAAGACCTTGGACAGTGCTGCAATTTCTATGGGATCGCCCACCTCTGTGCCGGTGCCATGTGCTTCGATGTACCCAACAGATTCCGGAGAAAACCCAGCCATCTGCATCGATTTTCGTATGACCGCACTTTGACCCTCGACACTCGGGGCCGAATAGCCTACTTTTGCCGAGCCATCGTTGTTCACGGCTGCTCCACGAATCACAGCATAGATATGATTGTGGTCCGCGATTGCATCGTCAAGACGCTTCAAAACAGCGATGCCAGCGCCGCCCCCGGGTACCGTACCGGAAGCGGCGGCATCGAAGGCGCGACAATGACCGTCCCGGGACAGAATCATTCCCGGGATATAGAGATATCCCGGATGCTGCGGAATGGGAATCGAAACGCCGCCGGCAAGGGCCACATCACACTCGCGTCGAAGCAAGCTTTCAAACGCCATCTGCACCGCGACTAAGGAGGTGGAACAAGCTGTCTGCACACCGATTGCCGGACCTCGCAAATTCAGCTTGTAGGACACCCGGCTGCAGAGAAAATCCTTATCGTTGCCAACCATCACCTGATAACCGCCAGCCGACTCGATGACATCTGGATTGGAGGACAGGTTGACAACGCCGTAGGAATTCATTCCTGCGCCGGCAAATACGCCGATGGAGCCCGGGAATGAACTTGGATCGCAGCCAGCGTCTTCCAGTCCGTCCCAGGCACACTCCAGAAACACCCTTTGCTGGGGATCGATGATCTCGGCCTCGCGCGCGCTGAAGCCGAAGAAGGAAGCATCGAAATAATCCGGTTCATGAATCGTTCCGCTGGCGGGTACATAATCGGGGTGGGAGACCAAACCAGGATCGATTCCAGCAGCGGTCAATTCGTCCGCGGATGCGAAATGGATCGCTTCCACGCCTTCGGTCAGATTCCGCCAGAAATCCTTGACCGTGCGAGCCCCGGGGAATCGTCCGGCCAGACCGATAATTGCGATTCCCTTCTCGTGATGTATTCCTGCCGATTCGCTCATATCACTGGCACCTAATGTCTTTCCTGTACTATTGCTTGACTTCGCACGCTTCGGCCTGGCTTTGCTGCTCGATGAAACTCGCCAGCATCCTGATGGTCGGATACTGAAAAAAACTGATTAACGGGATCTTGGGGTCGATGCGCCGATTCAATTCATCATGCGCCCTGACGATTTGCAGGGAGTGCGCGCCTAAATCGAAGAAGTTGTTGTCGACTCC
>JAJXZK010000363.1 GCA_021780095.1 Acidobacteriota bacterium
TACCTCAAATGTGAAAAACTTGAGATAGATATGATTTCTGTCAGCAATGTAAGCATGCGCTATGGTTCGAAGATTTTGTTCGAAGATGTATCCACCACATTTACCGCAGGTCGCCGCTATGGCCTGACTGGCCCCAACGGAGCCGGCAAAACCACGTTTATGAAAGTTCTCAGCGGAGATCTCGATCCGCAGAAGGGCGTGGTGGTGCGCCCAAAAAAGCTGGGTGTTCTCCGTCAGGATCAGTATGCGTTCGATGCCTACCGAGTGATCGACACCGTCATCATGGGCAACAAAGGCTTGTGGGCGGCTCTGGAAGAGCGCGACCGGATCTACGAGAAGCATGAGTTGGATGACGATGATGGAATGCGTTTGGGCGAACTGGAAGGCATCATCGGAGAAGAAGACGGATATACCGCGGAGAGCGATGCCGCGATTCTTTTGCAGGGCCTCGACATTCCGAATGACGTGCACGAGCGCAAGATGGGCGAACTGCAGGGTGGCCAGAAGATGCGGATTCTGCTGGCGCAGGCGCTGTTTGGCAATCCGCAGGCACTGCTGCTGGATGAGCCGACGAACTACCTTGATCTGGACTCCATCCACTGGCTGGAAGACTTTCTGATTCATCGTGAAGGCACGCTGATCACGATTTCGCATGATCGATATTTTCTGAACAACGTTTGCACGCATATCGCCGACATCGATTATCAGACCATCATCACCTATACCGGCGGCTACGACGATATGGTGCTTGCCAAAACGCAGGTGCGGACGCGTCTGGAAGCGCAGAATGAAGAGCGCGAAAAGAAGATCGCCCAGCTGAATGAATTTATCGCGCGGTTTTCTGCCGGTACCCGGTCCAGCCAGGTGACCTCTCGCAAAAAAGAAGTGGAGCGGCTGCAAACTAGCGAATTGGCACGATCGAATATCGCCCGCCCCTATATTCGCTTCGATCAGCTGCGACCTTCGGGCAAACACATCCTGGAAGCGGAAGGCGTTCGTAAGGCCTACGGAGACCATGTTGTCATCGATGGCTTCACCGCCTCCGTGACGCGGGGAGAAAAGATTTGCCTGATTGGCCGCAACGGCCAGGGAAAGACGACGCTCGTCAAGGCGCTGCTGGCCCACGCTCCCAAGATGGATCACATGCCGGGAGAAAATCCCAGCAACGATATCGACAGCGGCAAAGTGAAGTGGGGGCATGAGGCGCAGATCGGCTACTTCGCGCAAGACCATACTTCGACCATCGAGAAGGGAACGACAGCTGCGGACTGGCTGCATCAGTTCGATCCCAAGGCGACCAAGGAAGATATTCGTGGCGTGCTGGGACAGATGCTCTTCAGCGGAGAAGAAGGCATGAAGCCGACTGAGGCCCTTTCGGGCGGCGAAGCAGCGCGGCTGCTCTTCTGTCGCCTGATGATGCAGAAGCCGAATTTTCTTATCTTCGATGAACCGACGAATCACCTTGATCTTGAAGCCATTAACGCGTTGAACCAGGCGCTGCAAAAGTATGAAGGCACGGTCTTGCTGGTGACCCACGATCAGGAACTGATTGACGAGGTGGCGACCCGCATCTGGAATTTTGAGGACCACAAGATTCAGGATTTCAAAGGACCGTACGCTGAATTTTTGCAGTCTCGTGTAGCTGTTTCGCGATAGGTTCCGGGATGATTGGAGTTGGAGTGTTTTGATGGCGGCGCATTGTGTTGCACCATGTCCAGCGATCGCGCATCTAAAGGACTGGCCAGCTTGGTCGCACGATACGTAACCCAACTATGTCGAAACTGATTGCACCATTGGAACCTGCCGCGCAAGACCTCGGCCCAGCAGAAGTGCTGGGGAGTAAATTTCTCAATACAGTGCCAACCAGTCTGATGGGAAGCGCCAGGGCGCCCCGCATGATTCGCCGCTTGCTGTTCGAGCGGCGGGATGGAGATCCGAAGAAGCCGATCGGACCATTTCGCACAGATACATCTGCCTACGGCACGCCGTCCCTGCAGGGGCTACGTGTCACCTGGATGGGTCATTCCACACTGTTACTCGAAATCGACGGAATGACGATCCTGACCGATCCTGTTTGGAGTGAGCGCGCTTCCTTCGTTTCATTTGCCGGCCCGAAGCGCTTCTATCCTCCCACGCTCCCATTGAAAGACCTACCGCTGCTCGATGCCGTCTTACTCTCGCACGACCATTACGATCACCTGGATCGCGCCACCATCGAACAGCTTGCGGTGCTGCAGAAAAACGATCGCATGCGCTTCATCGCCTCAGTTGGGTGTCGAAGCCACTTGGAATCCTGGGGAATCGCGCCACAGAGAATTACAGAATTGAATTGGGGCCAATCAACCAGCCTCCGTTCGGACTGCAGCATTACGGCTACGCCTGCGCGCCATTTTTCAGGGCGTAGTTTGTGGGGAAGAAACGAGACCTTATGGTCCTCATTTGTGATTCGCGGACCCAGGCACCACATTTTCTTCGGAGGAGATTCTGGAATGTTCCCGGGCTTTCGCGCCATCGGCGATGCCTATGGCCCATTCGACCTAACTATGCTGGAGATCGGCGCCTACGACGCGGACTGGCCGGATATTCACATGGGTCCCATCCACGCTGCGGAAGCGCATGTGGATCTGCGAGGAAAACTGTTGCTGCCGATCCACTGGGGCTTGTTCAATCTGGCGTTTCATCCCTGGCAGGAGCCGATTGAACGTTTGATGAACGTTGCCGCCGAGAAAAATATTTCGCTCTTTCTTCCTTCTCCCGGTGCTGCGCACGACGTTACCGGAGAAAATTTACAAACATTCTGGTGGGAACTCTAAGAACCCAAAGGCGCTTCTACTTTGCACTTTTTTTAATCGCGACCTAGCGGCAACGATTGCCATGTTTCTGCCCTCTTACTTGAAAGAGGTACAAACGATGGACAATCTTTCGGGAAAGAAAATCGCGATTCTCTCCACGGATGGATTCGAGCAGGTGGAACTCACGGAGCCTAAAAAAGCATTGGAGCAGGCAGGCGCCAAAACTGAAGTGATAGCTCCCCATAGCGGCGAAATCAAGGGATGGAAATCCACCGATTGGGGCGAGAAAGTGAAAGTGGACCGCGAACTGAAATCGGCCAACGCGGACGACTACGACGCGCTGTTGCTTCCGGGAGGAGTCATGAATCCGGACAAGTTGCGCATGGAGGCAACCGCCGTGAACTTCGTGAAGAAATTCTTCGATGCCGGCAAGCCGGTCGCTGCGATTTGCCACGGGCCGCAAATGTTGATCGAAGCGGGCGTGGCTAGAGGACGCAAGCTGACATCTTGGCCTTCGCTGAAAACCGACCTGAAAAATGCCGGCGCAGAATGGACCGATGAGCAGGTTGTCGTCGACAGGAATTTAACGACGAGTCGCAAGCCCGACGACATTCCGGTATTTAATCGGGCAATGATCGAACAGTTTTCTGGAGTTGAGATGATGGCCGGGAGACACACCTAACCGTCGCATTCAAAGACGTTTTTGTAGGGATACAGGGAGTGCAGTGTACGTTATGCACTCCCTGACTTTTTATTCCGGAAGCGGCTGCAAGGGAATGGTACGGCCGGTGCGAGACGATTCGCGAGCGGCACTCAGAATCTGCATCACGATGATGTTCGTATCCAGCGCGGCCAGGTCTCCCTTTGGTATTAGCTGTCCTCGCAAAACTGCAACCAGGTAGTGCAGGGAATCGTCCTGTGGCGCAACCAGCGGCGGGGGAGTAAGTAGCGTTGACTGACTCTGCCCTTCGTAGCGTACCCGCAGTTGATCCGGTCCCACCGTCACAGCCGAGCCCTTGCTTCCATACAGCGCCATATCTTTCACGTTGAACGACCAGTCCCAGGAAGGCATCAGCACCGCCTGCATTTTAGGATAGCGCACGATAATGGTGGCGTCGTCATCGACATGCGGATACAGATTTGGCTTATCCGTCTGCGCCTCCGCCGTTACGCTGATGGGAGTTTGGCCGTGCGTCAGCCACGTGACCAGGTCCGCACCGTAACAGCCAAAATCAAACAATGCGCCCGCGCCATTCTTCTGCGGATCGGTGAGCCAGCCTAGAAATTCCGGTCCAACTCCAATTTCCTTCGGACCCTGGTGCCCGTCGCGGAAGATCACCTTCTGCAACTCGCCCAGCTTCCCTTGCTGCAGTTCGTCAAAGGCTCCGCGATTGCTGGAGTACCACGTAGTCTCGTAATTCACCAGCACCTGAATGTGGTGCTCGCGCGCAGTTTTTCGAATCGCCAACGCATCGTCCAACGTCGTGGCCAGTGGCTTCTCGACCATCACGCTGATGCCGTGAGCGGCGGCAATCTCAATCGCTTTGCGATGGTCGCTGATGGCCGTGTACACCAGCAGGGCCTGCGGATGCGTCTGCTGAATCATCGCATCGATGCTGGTGAAGAACAGCTTTGGGTCCAGGTGAAATTGATTTCTGTATTTTTCCGCCAGCGCTCTATCGGGCTCTTCAATCCCAACGAGTTGGATTTCTGGATGACTTTTCAACGCAGGTAAAAAGCCTGCCACATGCCCATGGACCAGACCCACAACAGCCACGCGGATAGCAGCGGACGAATTTGGATGGCTCTGGGCTTGAGATGGAATGGTGGCTGCAGAAACGACAAGCAGAACAAAAACAATCTGCAGAATCGCATGCCTGGGGAGTGGGAAACGGTTCATCGCGACAGGAACCTCCAATTCGAGAAAAGCTGATTTTACGCTGCGCTATTTCAGTTTGGCTTCCAGCTCCGTCCATCGCAAATAGAGTTCGTCGACGCGCCCTTCGGCCTCGGCGACATCCGCCATCGCCTTCTCCAGGCGCGCAGCATCCGTGGCAATCGCGGGGTCTTCCATCGTCTCGCGATGCGATTGCAACTGTTGTTCCGCATCGGCAATTTCCTGCTCGATGGTCGAGTATTCCCGTGCTTCCAGGTAGGAAAGTTTTTTCTTGATCTGATTCGAAGAGGTTTGTGACGTGTGCTTGGCTGCGTTGCCGGCAGTTTCCGTTGATCGGGGCGAAAGCTCAGAATTTTTCTTCTGACCGCGTTCATTTTTCCACGCGTTCCATTGCGAATAGTCGGCGAACCGTTCCGCGCCGCCACGTCCATCGAGACCCAACACCGTCGTCGAGACTCTATCCAGCATGAAACGATCGTGCGTCACCAGCACCAGTGCTCCGCGAAATTCCAGCAGACTCTCCTCCAGAATTTCCAGCGTGGGAATGTCCAGGTCGTTGGTCGGTTCGTCCAACAGCAGCAGGTCTGCCGGCTGCAGCATCAGCTTGGCAATCAGAACCCGTGCTCGTTCGCCGCCCGACAGTCGCTCGACCGGCTGGTTCAATTGCTCGCTGGTAAACAAAAATCGCTCCGCCCAGGAAGCGACATGCTGCACGCGATCCTGATAGATCACCGAATCGCTGTCCGGCGCCAGCGCTCGGCGCAGGGTCAGGTTGGTGTCGAGCTGGCGATTCTGGTCAAAGTAAACGATTCGTAAATTCTGCGCACGCCGAATTTCGCCTGCATTGGGCTCCAATTCCCCGCGCAGCAGCCGCAGCAAAGTTGTTTTGCCGCTACCATTCGGTCCAACCAGGCCCAGGCGCATGCCCGCGGTCAGGATGAAGTCGAGCTTGTCAAACAAAACTTGCTCGCCCATCTTGCAGGACACACCTTCCAGTTCCACGAGTCGCTTGGTCTTTCTGTCGGTAGCGGAAAAATCGATGTTTGCGGTGGAAGTCTGGCTGCGCGAGCGCATGTCCGCCAGGTTTCCAATCATGCTATTCGCGCTGTCGATTCGCGCTTTCGATTTCGTCGTGCGCGCCTTTGGGCCTCGACGCAGCCAATCAATTTCAATGCGCACGCGGTTCTCCAGCGCATCCTGCCGCTTGGTCTGCGCCAGCAGGTATTCGTCCTTCTTTTCCAGGAATTCGCTGTAGTTCCCCTGCACGGTGAAGATGCCTTCCGCATACATGCGGTTCAGCTCCACCATGGTGTGAGCGACATTCTCAAGAAAATAGCGGTCGTGACTGACTACCACGTAAGCAAAGGGCGCGTTCAGTAGCAATTTCTCTAGCCATTCAATTCCGGCGAGGTCGAGATGATTTGTGGGTTCATCCAGCAGCAACACGTCGGGGTGCTGCACCAGCGCTTCGGCAATAGCGAGCCGCTTACGCCATCCGCCCGACAGCGTTGCCGCGCGCACATCGAAGTCTTCAAAACCCGCGCGTCCAAGGGTTTCCGCCAGTCGCGCTTCGTGTTCGGCTTGCGGCACCCGGAGGCGACTCAGCGCCTGTTGCAGCACCGAGCGGATCGTATCCCCGTCGGCAAATTCGGAATTTTGCGCGACGTATCCAACACGCGCCAGCTTCCGGCGCGAGACTTCGCCCGAGTCGGGTTCAATATTCCCCGCAAGAACTTCCAGTAGCGTGGATTTGCCGGAGCCGTTCGGCCCGACGACGCCAATCTGGTCGCCTTCAGAAACCGTGAACGCAATTTTGTCGAACAGCGCCGTAGCGCCGTACGCCTTGCGCAGAGATTGTCCGTTGAGAATGGGAGGCAAGCGTGCGGTACGTCCTTGATCTGCGGAGTGCGGTCCGACCGCCTGCCTCAAGGATAGCAGCCGTTGGCGTCAGAATTTTCCGATTGCACAATCGCCGGAGCAAGCTTTCAATGGCGTATCTCAGCACACCCGAGTTTCACCGTACCCAAATCAAATAGATCGCGAGCCCAATGCCAGCAGCACTCAGCAACAGCGCCAGCGCAACCGCAGTCGTCGATACGCGGCCAGGAATCCACTCGCCGCTGCGCAACTGTCTAACCTGTCGGATATGTGTCATGACGGCACTGACGTTGACCAGGACGCCGACAATGACCAGCGCCGTCCCCAGCCAGAGCGAAGGGCCGGTCGTCTGGCTCGACACTTGCGGCGGCCCCGAGTTTCTCATGCTTAGTTCGCGCAGAAAAAGTCCGAAGCGCGCGACGACAAAGCCGAAACCCATCAGGGCGAGGCCGGTGCGTATCCAAGCCAAAAAAGTTCGCTCCGCGGCAAAATACACCCGCGGATCGCTCTGGCCGGGAACAGCTTTGCTTTTTTGATCGAGTTCGGCGCTCATCTTGGGCTATGCGTCGATAAAGGCGACTGATTTGATGCCCGCCAATTCAAATCGCTTGCGACAGCGAATGTTCTGGCACGCTACCTGGTCTTCGCGCAGCACCATGTACGATTGCGCCTTAGCGAATCGCGCCCGGTCACGCTCGTCGGCGCGCGGAGGCAGGCTGCTCTTCTTGCGCCGGACCAGCCAGTTCAGCTGATACTCCGCCGCCTGACGGCAATGCGGGCACGTCAGGGTATAGGGCCGCTGCTCTGGTTTTTCGTTGTAAAAATCGCGTTCTTCCATGGCAAGCCCTCCAGTGTCAACTTCCAGTATGGCACCGCCGCGGTTTGAACTGCGAATCGACGCCGCTATTTTCCCGTCCATTTTGTGACGGCGAGAGTTTCTATTCGGCGTACACTGCGCCTAAATGCTGTTTGGAGGGGTTCTATGGCCGTGAATCCGATGGTTGACCCAAGTATGGTCACCACTGCGCTCGAGTTACCAGGCTTTCGCATTGTTCGCAACTTCGGCGTGGTCCGCGGTATTGTGGTGCGATCGCGTTCCATCTTTGGAACCATCGGCGCGGGTCTGCAGACCCTGGCCGGCGGCAATATCTCTCTCTATTCCGACCTGTGCGAAAAGACGCGCGAGGAGGCGTTCGGATTGATGATGCAGCACGCGGCCCAGCACGGCGCTAACGCCATCATCTGTGCCCGGTATGACGCCAATGACATTCAGCAGGGAGTGACAGAAGTGCTGGCGTACGGCACCGCTGTCACCGTGGAAAGAATCTCGTAATGGCTCGCGTCACTGGGATTGGCGGAATCTTTCTCAAGGCGCAATAGCCGGATCTGATGGCTGCGTGGCATCAGCGTCATCTGTGCCCGGTATGACGCTATCGCCCTATTCTGGCGTTGATTTCGAATGGCGTGAAAAAGACTCGCCCGAGACGATCGGGAAAACGATATGGACTCTGTTTCCAACCAATACGGAGGCTTTTGGCCCCGAGCCGCAACATGCGATGGTTCATTATCGAGTCGACGATCTCGATGGGCTTCTTCGCCAACTGGAAGCCGCAGGTGTCGAGATTGATCTGCATCAGCAAAATGATGAATATGGCCGCTTCGCCTGGATCGTCGATCCGGAAGGGAACCGAGTAGAGTTGTGGGAGCCGCAATTGCAAAAAGCTAAGCCCTGAAGCCCACTCGATGGATTCTGCGGCTGCCCGCATACGCGTCGACCACGCCGAAAATCCACAGCGCGCCTGCCACAATGGCGAATGGAAGCGTTCCAAGCCCCAGCGTGAGTGCGCCCAGCAGGCCGCCAATGGACCACAAAATTAACATAAGAGCCATAAGGACGATGCCGCGCAGGACGCGTCCGTCATAGATCTGGCCCAGTCCGCATAGAAAAGCGGAAAGGAAGGCGGCGAACAGCGGGCTTTTTGATCGGGTTGATGAAAGCTGAAGCGAGGAAGGTGTCATGAATAAAACTCGTGCAGTTTAGGATGCAAGCGACGCCGGTCGCGTGACGCGGAATCCCAGCGTTTATTTTCGCGGGATCGAGGCGCGCAGTGTAGCCCAGTTTGCAGTGCATACCGGCGGCTTTTCCGAGAGCGATACACATGCTTTCAACAGGCGCTGTGGGCCGCTCGCCGCGTCATTTCAGCGTGTCGGCGCAAGCGGTGCAAGTCTAGATTGAAATCGCGTGAATTTCACCGAAGTTTCGCCCTTTACACAGGGCTGTTAGGTTCGTACTCTAGGCGAGCGTCGATGGAAACAGAAACGCACCTCTTTCGCCTATTTTGATTCACACAACTTGAACTTGGAACGGAAGACCCAGCACATTCGCGACAGGTCCCGCTGAGAACCCTCCATTGGCTCGCACAGTTTTTTATCGAGTGGATGGTATCGGTATGGAGAACGGCGCGACAGGCAAAAGTGTGCCTGATTTTCCGTTTCCCGCAGTCCGCGTCGCCAAGGCGACCCGAACCGCATAGGGTGCATTGCAGCCCCGCGTCTCGCGTGTTACACGAGATGCGCTGCTGGCGCTCGCGGGAAGTGCTGCGACTTTTTGCAGCGGACTGCGGCTGAACCACCTTGTTCCCTTGCCGGGGAACGCGCGGTGTCGTGCTTGCAGGGAGTAATGAATGCGTCCAAAAAAAGTGATTCTGTGCGTCGATGACAATGATCAGGCTTTGTCTGTCCGCAAATTTGTACTGGAGACCCGTGGTTATCGCGTGTTAACGGCGAAGAGCGCCGAAGAAGCGGTTGAATTGTACGATCGAGGCCGGGTCGACCTGGTCATCACCGATTTGGTGATGCCGCACTGCAACGGAAACGATTTGATTATGCAGCTGAAGGAAATTGCACCATGGGTTCCGGCCGTGCTGGTCAGCGGCAGCATTAAGCAATTCGATCCCACCACGCGCGCGGATGCTTTCCTACCCAAAGGCGCGTGCTCCCCCCAGGAATTGCTGGAGCGGGTTCGAGTGCTGTTGGTGCGGAAACGCGGGCCCAAGAAAATGACCGCTCCGCAGTCCGTTGCGGAACGAAACCTCGTTCGCGAGCAGGTCGTTGCATAGCGCAAGATGCACTCCATCCTTAGTGAGCCTCAAGGGCGCTCCGTTCGGATCGTTCGCTTGTCGAGATCCAACGACGACGCGATTCATTTGCTGCGGGAATATTACGAGGCGGTGAGTGTCATCCAACGGGACGCTCCAAGTGTGATCCAGAAGATCATCGACGACCCATGTTCGGGCGTGTGGCTCGCCTATTGGGGAGAAAGCGCTGTCGGATGCGTCGTGCTGCGAACGCTTGCCTCCATTCCGTTCGCGGCGGAATGCAAACGCCTCTATGTGCAGCCGACGGCGCGGGGACATGGTATCGCAGACAAACTGATGGACGCGCTGGAGAATTTCGCGCGCAGCCATGGTCTCCGTTGGATTTACCTGGATAGCTATGACGATCTGAAAGCCGCGATTTCTCTGTATCGGAAGCGTGACTACATGAAATGCAAATGCTACAACGACAACCCGCAGGCGACCGTTTTCCTTCGCAAGAATCTCGGGCGCCGGCCGTAACCCGCTCGGCTTATTGCGGCACAAGCCGAATGTCGGTCTGTCCGGTGTGGTGTTCTGGCGCAGTCGGTACAATAGAAGAGAATGCAGCCCGTTATTGTCGCCGAAAATCTCGGAAAAGTTTATCGCACAGGAAAAGTAGAAGTCCACGCGCTGCGGTCGGTTTCGTTCTCCGTGGCCGCAGGCGAGTTTGTCAGCATCGTCGGCCCTTCAGGCAGCGGAAAATCTACCCTGTTCTATAGCCTCGGCGGCCTCACTCGTCCGTCCTCAGGCCGGTTGTTGATTGACGGAGTCGACTTCGCTTCGTTGAAAGACGCGGAACGCACTCGATTGCGCAAACATAAGATCGGCTTTGTCTTCCAGAAATTCAACCTGCTGCCAACTTTAAGCGCCATGGACAACATTGTGCTGGCTCACGAGATCGCCTCAGGTACAAAAAAACTGGATAAGGCATATTTCGATCATCTGACGGACTTGCTTGGTATTCGGGGGCGACTTCATCATCGGCCATCGGAGTTATCCGGCGGCGAACAGCAACGCGTCGCCATCGCGCGCGCTTTGATTGCGCGTCCCGCGATTGTGCTTGCGGACGAACCGACCGGCAACCTTGATTCCAAAAACTCTGACGCTGTGTTAGCGGTCCTGCGCCGTTCCAATCAGGAACTCAAACAGACGGTCATGATGATCACGCACAATCCAGAAGCCGCTGCGGTTGGCGATCGCATTCTGCACATGCGCGACGGGGAAATGCTGGACGCCGAGTCGCACGCTGCACTCGAAGCGAACTCCGCGAACTCGATCTAAACCTGGCTCGAATGACAATCCAACACCGATAGGTTCTTACCTTCGGCGTCGCGCTGGGGTGCATCGAAGTGGATCGCCTGTATTGTTGATCACGTTCAGAATCGCGACGTGATTGCCAAGCGCCGCTCACCCGAAAGAAAACATCGTGCAGCGAGATGGGATTTTTCTCTCGAGCGATGGGAGTCAGTGTGATTCTGGTGGAGGGTAGGGAGCCCACTGGCCGGCTGGAGGATCGAGCACGCCCACAAAGACCATATTTCCAGTCGGACCCGGTCCATTGGCCCCCACTCGGTGTTTCTCGAAATCCATTGCGTACCCTTGCAACCGGCATCGATAATTTAACCGGTCCAGATTGCGCCGGGATTGCGTTGACCCAATGCATACCATCCCGATATACTTCAATCCAGTAAGGGCGGGAGTAGCTCAGTGGTAGAGCGCGACCTTGCCAAGGTCGAAGTCGCGGGTTCGACCCCCGTCTCCCGCTCCAGCGGCGTGTCGCTGCCAACCTTCCCATGCCAGCAGCCACGGTTCATGTTTCATGTTGCTCATCAGGCGCGGTACCCAAGTGGTAAGGGAGAGGTCTGCAAAACCTTTATGCGTCGGTTCGATTCCGACCCGCGCCTCCAATTTCTCAGCCTAAGGCAAGAGAAACCACAGAGTTAGCTATTGTTGTCTCCCTGTCGCTTTTTCGTCCTCTATGGTGGTAAATCGGCCAAAATAGGGCCGATTCGTACTGGGGGCGGACAAAAAGGGGACAAGGATTCCTGGATCGAATGCATAGCCCTGCAAACGGTTCCACCGATATGCTGCAGGGCCTTTCCATGTGCATTGCCAATCTGCCGCCATCGAATGCCCCTTTTTCGGGCGCCCCACAACCATCCCATTCTGTCCAGACGGCCACTCTTCCATCCTTACTTTTCAATAGTTCAACTGCTGGAAAGAGGATCATCGCTTTGCGCTCAGCAAGCCCGTCTTGACGAGCGCACCGAGACGAATTTTGCTGAGGAGGTAGTTTACTGCTTATTTCTTACGAGGTCGTCCGACAGACTCCCGCAATATGAGCTCAGTTGAGATGCGAATCTCAATTCCAGGACGGTCTTGCTCAATCATCGCAATGAGAGTTTCGACTGCGCATTGACCGATTTCTCCCCTGGAGATATTGACGCTCGTGAGCGGTGGGTCGGTGTACTCGCAAAATGGGCCGTTATCAAAACCGATGATGGAGATGTCGTCTGGTATTTTTTTCCCTGCTCTCTGAAGACCACGCAAGAGTCCAATTGCGTGTGGATCGGCGTTGGCGATAACGCCCGTGAATTCGAATTGGTCGAGTGCTATTTGTGCGCATTCAAGACCAGCTTGAAAAGGTGTTCTGCCGAAGCAGGACAATTTATGCGCTGTCAAACCCGGGAAGCGGCCTATCGCTGCTTGGAACGCCTCTGACCGGAGCCTATGCGAGAAAAACTGACGAGGCAGCGCCGGGAGAGGCGGGTTCTCAACAAAAAGAATGTTTTCGTGCCCTAGGTCGACTAGGCAACGTACAGCGCGATAGATTCCTCCTTCATAGTCGATGCGGAGATTTGCGGTAGTAGCATCTACCGTGCCGACATCCTCAAACAAGGTGGGGATCTTTCGCTCGCGAACCATATCGAGTATTGAGTCCTCCATCTCGGAGGTCATGATGAGTAGCCCATCAATTCGCATTCCGATCATGTACTTGATCGCTTCGCTCATGCGATCGATGGAGAATTGCGTCACAGAGATAAGAACCTGATAGCCCCTCCGAAGGGAATGTTCCTGCACAATTTGAACGATCTCGGAAAAGAACGGATTCACAATGTCCGAAATGATGACACCGACGATACTCGAGCGCCCGCGTGCCAACGTTTGTGCGTAAAGATTCGGCTCGTAATTCAGGGTACGAATCGCATCTAGAACTCGCCTTTTCGTTTTAGGTTTGACAATGTCCTGGTTATTAACCACGGCAGAGACCGTAGCCGTCGAGACACCCGCCAATTTCGCTACATCATCGATGCTGGACATATTTGCTCGCTACTAAGTGATGACGTTCAGAGGGCAAAAGCTAACAGCGCATTTTCGAATCGCTTAGATTTTAGTCAAATTAGCCAACTTGAGTGATGAAGCGCGTCCTCGGTAAGGGAATTGTACCGCATGGAGACACCATGGCGGCTGGTGCTATCGAGATACAGAGAGGTTATACGGGCAGGCCACGCCGCCTCAAGCTCGATCCAATAATCCTACCTGGAGTCGTTCATTTCATCCATGCTTCTCTCACGACCCGGTGGGAGGATAGCCGCTATCGGGCGGACGACTTGGTGGCTGTCTCCACTGGGCAGGCTTTGCCGCCGCACAGGGCAGCGGTGATTCCCTTGCCCTCCGTGACCGTATAGACGCGGTCGACGACATGCAGCTTGAGCGTTTCCTTCGCCCCACTGGGCCAGTGGATTTCAACATTGTCGATTTTCGTTGCGTTACCGATCCCAAAGTGGACACGCATGTCATTGGAAGACAGATAGCTGCCGCCGCTGAGAACATCGCCTCGCTGGCGCATTCCATCCGCATTCAGGTACACCGTGGCACCGACCGCATCGCGCGGGCTCTTCGGGCCGCCAATCAGGTGCAGTTCCACCCAGTGGTGGTGGTCCGGGGCCACATTGCGGAGCAGGACCGGTACGCCGTCCATGTTGTTGATGACGACGTCGATCTTGCCATCATTGAACAGGTCGCCAAAGGCCGCCCCGCGACCCACGCTGACCACGGCCAGTCCCGTTCCTTCAACGGCGGGCACGAGCGCAAACTTTCCGTTCTTCAGGTTGTGAAACAGCAGCGGCCGCTCCGCATAGCTGGTGCCCCAATCCGGGTGCTGATCCACGTTGGGATAGACATGGCCGTTCACGATCAGAAGATCCTTCCATCCGTCATTGTCGTAGTCGAGAAATCCATCGCCAAAGCCGACAAACGGAATGCTGGGCTCCGCAATACCAGCCTGATAGCTGGCATCGGTGAAGTTTCCCTTTCCGTCGTTGCGGAAGACTACGTCATAATCGTCCGAGAAGGTGGTGTTGACGATGTCCAGATGTCCGTTGTTCTCATAATCGCCGGCAGCGATGCCCATATTTGCCACCTCGCGGCCATCGGCATTCAACGCATAGCCGCTCTCCATGCTCTGGTCTTCAAATGTTCCATTCCCGTGGTTGATATAGAGATAATTCGGCGTGGAGTCGTTGGCGACTAGAAGATCAGGCTTACCGTCATTATTGACATCGGCAAACAGCGCTCCCAGCCCGTAATATCCATCAGGATCGCTGACTCCAAGTTTCTGGCTTACATCGGTGAAGGTGCCATCTCCGTTGTTGTGAAACAGATGGTCATGTTCCCCTGGGAGTCCACGAGGACCGCACATGACGGGCGTGCCACGAAATTGACAGAATCTGGAGTCGATATTCTTGGCCCCCGGAAGGTTATTGTCATAGTGGATATAGCCATCGACAAAGAGATCGAGTCTGCCATCGCCGTCGTAGTCTCCAAACGTTGCTCCGGCAGACCAGGTGCCAAGGGTCACTCCAGCCTTCTGTGCGATATCTGTGAACGTGCCATCGTGGTTATTGCGATAGAGTCGATTCTTGCCAAAGTTTGTGACGTAGAGATCGGGCCAGCCATCATTATCAACGTCACCCACGGCGCAGCCGTACCCCCAGCGGTCGTTGGTCAGACCAGCCTGGGTAGTCACGTTTGTGAATGTTCCATCGTGATTGTTGTGAAACAGTGCCGACTGAGGGGCGGCTTCCTTGCCATCGAGCGCTTTGTAGGTGGAACCATTCACCAGGTAAATATCGAGCCATCCATCGTTGTCGTAGTCAAGCAGACAGACTCCCGGGCCTTTCGCTTCCACAATGAATTTCTTCTCCGGAGTACCCGCTGTATGATGCCAGGTGGTGAGGCCCGCTTGCCTGGCAATATCCATGAAGACCACCGGGCCTGTCTTTATGAAGCCGCCGGCAGTGATGGGCCGATGTTGCGAATCGTAGATAGCCTGGGATGCCGCGCCGGCAGCCATTCCGCCCTGTTGCGGCGGGGCAGCCTGGGTCCATCCGTATGATGCCGCTAGAAGGAGTACGGGGACAAAGAGACGCGAAAACAGTGCATGACCAATCAAAATATTCCTCAGCTACGGAGGAATTGTACCCCATTAATCCTGGCCAAGCATATCGGCCTTGGTGACCGCAATGAAGCCAGCGGTTCCCTGCGACTTGTACAGTTTCTGCCTCTGAACCAGTTCGCCCCATCCGCAAGATCGAAGCCGTGATCGAGTCGAATAAATCGTTTTCGTGTGCACGACCGTGATGAAAACTCGATGAGGGTTCGTTTCGCAATCGTAGAAGCCCAGATTAACGATTTTGTAAATACCAGCAACGGTGACACAATCGAGAAAATCGGCCTGCGGATACGATTTGCTATAAACCAGACTGCTCCACCTCAACTGTGAGTGTTGGACTCCTATGAATGTCTATCTCCAATGCATCCTTCTCATTGCAATCGCCAGTCTGGTGCAGGCGGCGTTCGTGCTACCCATCAGGTATTTTCTCGGCTGGCGGTGGGAGCAAATGTGGGTGGCGCAAGCGATCACGTGCAGTCTATGTGCTGTATTGTGGGCGTGCCTCCTACCGCTCGAATTTTGGCGTTTGGCGGCCGCGTTGCCCCTCTATCATTGGATTCTCTGTTATGTATTTGGACTGCTCTGGGGAGTTGGTGGCGTCGCATATGGACTGACTCTAACTCGGCTGGGGATTTCCTTTGCATATTCCTTTGTTTTCGGAGTCACGATTCTGGTTGGCACCCTCCTCCCTCTCTGGCTTGACTCCATCCAGAGACCCACCAAGCCGTATGCTTTCGCGGGGGGAATCCTCTTGGGGCTTGTCGGAACCGCTGCGATTGGCGTAGTCCGCCGCAGGCGACGGGCCGACGACCTGATGGCGCTTCCATTTCCGCCACCGCAGTACCGGTGGGCGATCTTCCTCGCGCTGGCTGCTGGAGTTTTTTCGGCATGCTATGGTTTAGCATTCACCGTACGCATGGATGTCCTTACTTCCTTGATTGATCGCGGGGTTTCTGCCACTTCAGCCTCATTGGCGGTGGCCCTACCCCTGTATCTTGGTTCCGCTAGTTTCCAAGTTCCCTTTGGATTGGCCTGCGCAAGACGCACCGGAACCCTCGGCTTGTTCATTCGTAGCGGGAACTCGCGGAACTGGGCGCTTGCCATGGCGATGGGCATTTGCGGAACTGGTGGATCGTTCATTTATGGATGGGCAAGTAGCAGACACGGTCACCTTCCGCCGAATATCTCGTATTGCATTTTGACGATTCTCTTCATTGTCGCTGGAAACACGATGGCATACTTGACAGGAGAATTGCGCCACCGATCGCTTGTCGCCAATGCACCACTCTTGGCTGGCCTGGCTTGCCTTATTAGTGCAATTTGGCTTTTGCGGGCGAGCTAAGTGTCCACGATCAAAACCAATGAGTCCCTTCGGTGAGCCGCTCAAAGCGTTTGCCTTTCGAGTCGCTCGCACATGCGCGAAGGCAATAGCTCTGGTGCGTCCGTTCCCTGGATATGTGTATCGCTAAAGTCTGTGATCGCACGGTCGCAGGAACGCTAGCCGACGCTCTGCTCCCAGTCGCACCAAGCCTGCAGCGGGAGCTGCACAAATGCAATGCAAATGGCATGTTGTCTGCAGAAAAAGGTGTGGCCGTGCCAGTCGGTTCCAACAAGCGGTCGCTTCAGTTGGGTATAGCCGACATGCTTGGCGTTGTCGGAAATCTCGCGGAACTCCACTGAAGAGTTTCGCCACGCGGCACAGCGTGGGCGGCTCACAGCGGTGCCGGATCCTGCTGTCATGGATCTCACAAAATCCCGTTGTCTCATCGCCAACTCGCACTCGATCCTCGCCAGACGGCCGCCGACGAGATTCAGGGTCAAGTGCCGCATAAACCTCAGCTTCCGCCTGTGTCCTTTAGGTGAATCTAAGCGCTTTTATTCAAGGCTGCTATTCGTTTCTAGAACACCTGTGTTGCACACGCCACAAGCAATTCTCCGCTTCGGTTAGCGCTTCTCACTCCTGGAAGCCTCGAATATATCGGAAATGAGGGTCCGAGTCACACAGATTCCCCAATTATGGTGGCCGTTTTCGCGATTTATGCTTGACATGATTCGTGGAATCCGAGTAGATTTCAGAGCAATCGCAGAATCCAAGGAAACTGGTTGCAAAACGCGCGAGGGTTAGATGTGAGCGACAATCTAAGCGATTCAATTAGCACCTTATGTGCACTTCCCTGTCGACTTTAAGAAGTCGAAGAATATGGCGGATTTCGGCACGAAAGAACAGCTTAGTGGTGCTGGATCAAAAATCTCTGGCAAGCAGAACAAGTAGAGAAGGGATCCGCATTTGAGTTTCACGAGGATTTATAGGGGGCGAAATGAAAGGTTTTTCAAGAGGATTTTGTGCCGTAGCTCTATTGCTGTTTATGACTTCTGTCAGTGCGTTTGCTCAATTTGGCTCGAGCATACAAGGTAGTGTCGAGGATTCATCAGGGGCTGCCGTTGGCAACGCTCATATAACTTTGGTGAATGTGGATACGCAGGTCTCGCGGTCGACTGTCGCAGACAGTACCGGCATCTATCACTTTCCGAGTTTAGCTCCTGGCAATTACCTGGTTACGGCGACCGCTCCAGGGTTTTCGGCGCAAAAGGCCACGCTCGTCCTGCGTACCGATGAAAACCGGAATGTTCCTTTCACATTAGCGGTTGGGCGGGTTGCAACAACGGTGGCGGTTACTACCCAGATACCCTTGTTGGATACATCAGATAGCAGGAACCAACTGACTTTAGGTACCCAAGAATTACAGAGTCTTCCTCTTGCGGCATTAAATCCTACCGCCTTGATATCTCTGGCTCCAGGCGTCACTGGTCTTGGGGCGGGGACAACCAACAACTTTTTTACGGAGAACCTTGATCTCAGTGCGAATGGTCGCGGAAGCAGCGGAAATATCTATATCCTCGATGGATTAGACATCCTCATCGATGTTAATCCGGGGGTGCTGGCGCTGGTTCCGAACTCGGATGCTCTGTCCGAGATGAGTGTTCAGACGAACACATACGCCGTGGATTACGGGAAAACATCTTCTATGCAAACGGTGATGACGACGAAATATGGAACCACGTCGTATCACGGATTAGCGAGCGAGTATTATCAGTACCAGGGACTCAACGCCCGTGGTGAATTCGGTACCCCACAGCCCACGCGTTTGGCCCCCTACCACACAAACAACATGTCATTCCAGGTGGGTGGGCCGATTATTCCACGACATCAATTCTTCTTCTATTTTGGAATTGAACCGTACTTGACCCAGTCCTCGACTGGAAACCAAGTTCAGGTTTTTGAGGACCCGGCCTTTCTTGCATTCGCGCAGCAAGCGCAGCCCAACTCTCCCGAAGTACAACTGATGGCCAAATATCCCCCGTCGGCTGCCACAGTGACCGGAGTCCAAGCTACGGCGCAGGATCTTTTTGGACCGCAGAATACAGCAGCAAATACCGGTTGTGGCACCCCGAGCACGGATAATATTCCTTGTGCCACCCCCGTTTTCGATACTGGAAACTTCAACGCTACAAATACTAACAAGTCAAAACAATACAACACTCGAATAGACAAGGATTTTAAGAAAGACCGTTTATACGGCACATGGTTTTGGAGCACTCAGAACTTTAATGGCCCTGCGGTTCGTCCTGCCTTCATAACCACCACCAACTCTTCAGACTATGCAATACAGGGCAATGAGACGCACACATTTTCGCCTAACACCTTGAACGAAGCGAGCTTTGGCTACAACTACCTCGTCGAGACAACGCCTGCTAGCGGTCTTTTTACAGTTCCCATCGTGAATGTCAGCGGCCTGGGGGTTGGCTTTGGAGATGGGTTTGCGCTGGGGCAGTTTGCCGAAAACAACTATCACTGGCGGGATGTTCTGACCCACGTTCAGGGTTCGCATGTCTTCAAGTTCGGGTACGAAGGATGGCATGGTACAGACGTTGCCAATTTTGCTGCCGCCTACTCGCAGCCTAGTTTCTTTTTCACTAATATGATTAATCTGATTAACAGTGATCCTTACAGTGAAACCGGGCTATCTTATAATCCGGTGACAGGTAACCCGGCCCCTGCCAATTACGAATATGCAATGACGACTGGAGGCGCCTTCGCCGAGGATACTTGGAAGGCAACTCGGAATCTAACCATCAACTATGGAATTCGCTACGACAATTTTGGCAATGCTTATCCTGTGAACGGAACGGTTCTTTCCAACTTTCACCCGGGGCCCGGAGCGACTTTTGCTGATCGAATTGCTAGTGGAGTGATGAAACAACAAAGCCATGTGACCAATCACGATCAGAATTGGATATTCAGCCCGCGCGTCGGGATTGCGTGGGACCCTACGGGAGTCGGCAAGTGGGTTGTTCGCGGAGGATTCGGAGTCTACCGGGATTGGATAACGCTGGGGAATGAGGAGAACGGCATGTCAACCAATCCTCCTGCGTTCGTGATTCCAACCTTTTACAATAATGGATCGACTTCCGCGCCAATCTTTGGCTATGGCACCTCCAATACTTATCCGTTTGGCTTTCCGTATCCAAAATTTGGTGGTCAACCGCTCAATTCGGCTGGAGGTTTGTCCGGCGGGCAATTTGCTGTAGGCGGCGTAGACCCGAATATTAGTACGCCCTTGACCACGACTTGGTCTGCGGGAATCGAGCGGCAGATCACGCCTACACTGGTTGCCAGTGCCGGATATGTGGGGCAACATTCACAGAATTTGCTGGTTGCTTCAGGTGTAGCGTTTGCGAATACGTTCGGGAACGATGTGAATGTTTTCGCTGGGGATTTGATCCAGCATCCTGGTTGCACGCCTACTGCAGGACAAACTGTAATTTGTGATGGAATACAGACACGCCTCAATCATAGCTTTGGTTCGATTCAGTTTAATTACAACGGTGGCCGGTCGAACTATTCGGGGCTTATTTTTGCGGTCAAAGGCCGCTTCGCAGATCGCGGATTCTTGACGGCATCGTATACTCGTTCGGTCTCGAAAGACAATGTTGGTACGGCTTATCCTTCGGAATACCCTATCGATCGCTGGTACGGCCCGTCACCAACGGACGTGCCCAACCGCGTCTCAGTGGGAGCGAACTACAATCTTCCAGATTATCGCAGTGGCAGGGGCGTTGCAGGTCACATTCTCTCAGGTTGGCAGCTATCAGGGGTATTGATATTGCAGTCAGGGTACCCATTTTCCGTTGTAGCAACGAATCCATTTAGTGCCCAATCTGTCAATGGAGGACCTCTCCAGTTTCTACCCGACAGCGGAAATTTCAATGCAGACGGAGACAACGCCGGCAACTCAGGCGAAATTCCTGTTGGATCTTACCCAGATGTCTCCACTTATAGCATCTCGCATAGCCGCAAGAGCTATATCAGTGGCCTCTTCCCGCATTGTTCTGGTACAAACCTCGACAGCTGCGGACCTTTCTCATTTCCGGTCATGGGGCAGGAGGGAAATGAGAAGATAAACCAATTTCGAAACCCAGGATTCGCGCAAACCGACATGACGTTCGAGAAGATGACAGCCATTACCGACCGAATCCATCTGGAGTTGCGTCTCGACATGTTTAACATCTTCAATCGCGTGAATCTGGGCCAGGTAGATCATGGTGGAAACGATGGAAATACGTTCGGTGCCTCAACGAATACGCTGAGCCCGAGAACCGGGCAACTCGGTGCAAAAGTGACGTTTTAGAAAGCGTAATAGACTGAGGTGACCCAATGTGTGCTTCGATACCTATAGCGGACTTTCATCCCGGATTATGCTTTTGGTTCGACTAATGAAAATGTCTGGATGTTCAGGAAGCTTAGACTACGGAGTTAGCCAAGTGTAATCAACGGTAAACGTCAAACAATATGGGCACGCCGCATACGGCGTAGGCAATGGTGTTCGTTATGCTGTCCCAGCATTTTATTTTCTCCGGCCCTCGATCGATAAGTCCTGGCGGACAGGAGTCGAACCGACTTAGGGAAGCGCTGCTTTTCTACAGCCAATTGCATGCCAATGAGCCGAAGGGCAGATAACTCAGACGCGTGATGATTTTGCTGGCACCCTCGATCGCTGCGACCACATGCTCCTATTCACTCGGAACAGTCAGTGCAGGTCCAGATATTGCGAGTGCCTGTCGGGACGCGGCAACTCAATCTAAGATGGAAGTGTGAGCCTCTTTTATGCTCCTCGATCTCACTCCCTGGTGTATGTTGCTTTATTGGAAAATACAATGCTCTCGACAAAGGATTAGGTGATACAACTGTGAACCGGCGCGACTTTATTTCCATGGCAACGGCTGCTTCTGTTGTTGCCAAAGCTAATCCATTGTGGCCAGATACACCTAGTCGTTCGAGAACTTCCTTGCCCAACTCGCCGGAAGAAAGCGGATTTCCACTCAGCGACTATACGCCCTTCGGCTATCTCGATAACCCGTGGCATACCGGGGACATCAACCCCAGTGGGATACTGCGATCATTACCTGGCATAGGCTTTTCTCTCTACTATCCGGCAGGCCCTGGCGGCTACTTCGACTTCAAAAGAAATGAAGTATATGAGGCGCAACTGTCTCTAGAGTTCCGCATAGGGGAACGCTATTTCCGCGAACCCGCAGATTACGCGCCAGGACAGCTGATTGCCCCTCATCACAGTAAGAATATCCTAGGCTATCAATTCGAAGCTGGAGACATTCGTGTAGAGAGCAGCTTTTTGCAAATAGATGAAAATGCAATAGCAGTCAAGACCACCGTTTCCGAACTCGGTGGGCGACCGCAACGCATCCGAGTTCTTGCCTCCCATGCGTATAAACTTGGGAACTCCGAATGGTGGGGCAGAGATGGATTAGCCGCAAAGTTCGATCGAATAGCAGACGTACTGTGGATTCGCTCCTTTGCCGCCGGGACGGTGTTTGCCATTACGAGCGATCAAGTCAGCAGTCAGCAGTTTGTTGCAGTTAAGCCGGAGGATCGCGACAAATGGCTAGACTCTCCAAGCATTTTGAGAGACAAGGTGAGCTACTATCCACAACCATTATATGGTGGACTCCGATACGATATTGACATTCATCCTCACTCGCAATCCGCATTAGTCGTAGTGATGGCACGTGGAAAGAATATCGCGGATGCGTTGGGACACGCGCGAACTTCAATACCTCGCGTAACACAAAAGCTAACCGAAAAGTATGCTGAAGACTCAACTTTCTGGAATTCGGCCCCGCAGCTTACAGGTGATTGGCCGACGACATGGAAACATGGTTGGACGTACGATTTCGAGACACTGCGGATGATGGTTCGTCGGCCAATTGGACTCTATAAGCATCCGTGGGATGCAATGCAGATACAGGCCCCGCGGAATGTCTTGGGTGAAACTTCAATCGATATGTGGGCACTCAGCTACGCAGATTCAGAGGCAGCAAAGGCCGTATTTCTCGGGCAATTCCTTGATGCTATTGAGCCGAATATACCGTGTATGCGCGAAGATGGAGTGATGAATATGGTTGCTGCCGACGGCTCTGAATGCGGCACAGCAATTTCCTGGTGCTATCCATTTTTCTGTGCAGCATCGATCTTTGACCGGACACATGACGTTCAATGGCTAAAGCGACTCTATCCTGGACTCACAGCCTTACTACAGTGGACACTTTCCAATCGTACTGATGCCGGAGGGTTCCTGGTGGGTAAGTGTAGTTGGGAGACGGGAATGGATACCTCGAAGAGATTCCTCATTCAGCAGCCTACGGGTGGTGAGCTAGTAGAATTCCTCCGACTTGTTGAGCTACAGGCGGCAGCTTCGCAAGCGGGGGAGATTCTGTCGCGATTCGCTACGCTTCTCGGGGATACCGAAAACGTCTCCCGATGGGAGCAAATTCGAAACACATACGCTAGTAAGACCCAGCAACTGTGGAAGGAAGATTGGTTCCACGACTTCGACACCAGAACTGCGACATTAGTGACCACTACGCCACCGGACCCATCGCAAGCGGCGCCCGCATTTTGCGGAGTGGCCACCGACGACCAGAGGAGGCGCATGCTGCCAAAGCTACAACAGATGTACGAGCAAGCATGTATGCAGGGGAAGAACACGTCCGATGAGGGTTCCAACGCGCTTAATTGGTCTTCTTTTGTGTTGCCGTACCTAGAAGCCATCTGGTCAACTGGCGATGTGGAACTTGCCGCTCAAGTGGTTGCGACTACAGCAGACCGCATCTATTCGAGCATGGATCGGCGCTCCACGGGGGGGGGGGATTCGACAAACGCTTACGAACGGTTGGGCTGGCCAGGAATAAGCTGCGAAATCTGGGGGTGTAGGGGAGCTTTTGGAGGCGAAGGATACGGATGGGGAGCAGTGATGCCTGCCCACATTATCAGAAACCTGATCGGATTTCGCGAAACAAAAGAGCCATCGCAATTTGTGGTGTCCCCGAATTTGCCTCCGCCTCTGGATGAAAGTGGAAAGCGGTACAGTATTCGAGGATTGAATTATGGAACGAAGAGATTGAGTGTAAGTGTTTTGTTCCTTGATCGGCAACGAATCTCGATTGAAATCGAAATGACGGGTGAATCTGAAATCCGGTCTGTTCGTAGCGAGGGCGGCGATAAGTTGCATGTTAAACACCAAGGAGCACGGTGGGTGGTCGACGCCATCAATCACCACGCATACACAGTACAACTGTCATGACCTATTTTCTGCTCGTTAACCAGTAGCGGGAAGTGAACCGCCGATTTCTGGAGCGCTGTCTGGTTCACTCCCGCGCAACCTGCGGACTGTATAACCACGATAGGACACCGATGGACCGAAAGAGTTTGCAGTTGCAGAAATTGCTTTGCACCCTCACATATGCAGTTCTGTTTGCGTACGGCAGTTTTGCTTTTTCGCAGTTTCTAAGTCGCCCCAATCAAGATCCGCTAGTGATGATAGAAAACGCAGTCCAGAGCGGAAATTATAACCAAGCGATTCAGTTGAGCAGTACCGCCTTAGAGCAGTCACCTCGGGACTATAGACTGTGGACACTTCGAGCCATGGCATTCGAAGGCCTAAAGAAACCCGCGCTTGCTCTAACAGACTACAAGCATGCAATACGCCTTCGCCCGGACTATATTCCTGCGCTCGAGGGCGCTGCCCAAATAGAATACATGGAGAATAGAAGCACCGCTAAGCCGCTACTAAAGCAGTTACTGGCGTTAGACTCTAACAATCCAACAGTGCACGCAATGCTGGCGGTGATAGATGCCAAGGCACGGGCCTGCCCCGAAGCCGTCGGTCACTTCAGAAAAGCATCTAGTGTGATCACTTCACAGGCAAGTGCTCTGACCCTGTATGCTTCCTGCCTGGTGAGTATGAACAGGTTTGAGGATGCTATTCCCGTGCTGCAGAATATTGCGACGCTGGAGCCAAATATAGCGATGGCTCGTTACAACGTAGCTTTGGCGCAATGGAACGCGGGTCATCCGGATGCAGCTTTTGAGACTCTCGAGCCCATGATCAAATCTGGAGTGACGGATGAAGATATTTTGACGCTCGCTGCGGATATAGAGGAATCGTTGCACAATACCTCAGGAGCGGTTGAACTACTTCGTAAGGCTATTCTTGCGAACCCCAGAAAGGTAGAGGCCTACCTACACTTTGCTACCCTTTCGAGTAGCCATAGATCCTATAAAGTGGGGATAGACATTCTTAGTGCGGGCCTAACGCAAATGCCGAATGAGGCAACGCTTTACTTAGCGCGCGGGATCCTCTACGCGGAACTCGGAAGCACACCTGAGGCAATGGATAACTTTGCTAGTGCCGATCGGTGCGATCCGAGCCTTTCCTTTCTCGGAACGGCGGAAGGCGTAGCCGAAACGCAAATGTACAAGTTTACGGATGCGATTGCGAAGTTTCGCGCTCAGGTCAAAAAACATCCGAATGATGCCCTAAGTCAATACCTGCTTGCCGAGGCACTTTCGCATGAAAGGAAGCCAGATAATAGCTCTGAATTTCAGCAGGCGATCGAGGCGGCCAAACATGCCTTAAAACTTGACCCCCAATTAATGGGTGCTCGAAATCTCTTAGCCGGCCTTTATCTTCAATCGGGCAAGACTGACGCTGCAATCGAGCAATGTGAGATCGCGCTAAAAAACCGGCCTGATGACCAGGAGGCCCTATACCACCTGATCTTGGCACTTCG
>JAJXZK010000259.1 GCA_021780095.1 Acidobacteriota bacterium
AGAAACTTACGGCGCAGATCATCCCCATACGCTTTCGCCATCGATTCCATCGCCGCAGAGTCTCGCCAGAGACAGTCTACATCATTACAGAAAATGCTCTAAGAGATTTTCACGGTTTCGCCGGTCTGCACGCCGCTCTGCCGATGGCGATGTCACACACATGGAAAGGTCTTCCCTTTGCAAGCCCGTCGCAATCTCCGATGGACGTATTCGGCACGGTGGTTGGATTGGGGTTTGTATTAGGTTGCGGATATTGGTACACGGATTTTCTTCTGATTCAGCGAGCCCTGGCGGCTCGCGATCTGAAAGCCTCTGTCGAAACGCCTTTGATTGGAGCCGTCACCAAGCTTTTCTTTCCTCTGCTGGTTGTGCTTCCCGGCCTGGCTGCGGTCGCACTGTTTCCATCCAACCTTACTGCGCGATATGACCTGGCGCTTCCAGCATTACTCGGCCACTACTATGGCCACGGTCTGCTAGGACTGGGCGTCACGGCGATGCTGGCCAGTTTCATGTCCGGTATGGCCGGCAACATTACGGCGTTCAACACCGTATGGACACACGATTTATACCGCGCTCACATGGTAAAGAACAAGCCCGATCGCCACTATGTCCGGGTCGGCCGCATCACCACTGTTGTCGCTACGATTCTGAGCATCGCGACTGCATACATTGTGCTCAGCTTTAACAGCCTGATGGATTACGTGCAGTTGCTGTTTTCCTTTTTCAACGCGCCGCTGTTTGCAACCTTTTTGCTGGGCATGTTCACCACGTGGGCCACGCCAACCGCAGGATTCTGGGGATTACTGGCAGGGATTTTCGCGGCGTTGCTGCACAACGTTCTCTATCGTCTGCATTGGATTCACTATGGCAGCGACATGTCAGCCAACTTTTATGGCGCAATGGCGGGCTGGTCGGTGTGCTTTCTTACCACCTTCGTCGTCAGCTTGTGGACGGCGAAAAAGCCTGCGGCGGAATTGCAGGGCGTCGTCTTCCAGCGTCATCCGACGGAAGAGAAAATCACGCCAGGGCTGATGCGCGCTCCGTGGATCATTGCCACGACGATCGCCGCCACTTGTCTCCTGCTAAATTGGATTTTCCGGTAGCACCCTTCAATGAGTTGCCAATCGTCGGAGCGCGAGCTGTGCCGCGTTGAAGCCGCACATGCCATGCACCCCACCTCCCGGAGGCGTGCAAGACGAGCACAGATAGATTCTCTTGTCGGGTGTTGCATATTGCCGCCACGTTGGGCGAAAAAGAAATTGCCGAATATCGGAGGCGCCTCCGCTGATATCTCCCCCCACCAGGTTTGCATCCATGGATTGCAAATCCGCCGGCGAGGAAGCGCGCCGCGCCAGAACGCACTCGCGAAATCCAGGAGCGAAGCGCTCGATCTGTGCTTCGATTCGCGGCAGCATGTTGCAGGTCGAGCCATTGGGAACATGACAATAGGCCCATGCAATATGCTTGCCGGCAGGTGCGCGTGACGGATCGAACAATGTCGGCTGCGCCAGCAAAACGAAGGGACGCTCGGCAATCGCGCCGTTTGCCATGGCCGCTTCTGAAGCGGCAATCTCCAACATGCTTCCGCCCAGATGCACCGTCGCGGCGCGCAAACAATCTTCCGACTTCCACGGAATTGGCGATGAAAGCGCGTAGTCCACTTTGAAAACGCCCGGTCCGTAGCGGAACTCTTCCATGCTCTTGCAATACCTCGGCGACAGCTTTCCCTGGGACAGATGAAGCAACTGCCGTGGCGTAAGGTCGCACAGAATGACATCGTATTTGCGGACCTCGCCGAAGTCTTCTATGCGCGTCGAAGGAATGATCCTGCCTCCGAGGCGAACCAGGTGCGCCGATAACGCGTTGGTGATGGCCTGCGCGCCACCGCGGGGGATCGGCCATCCGACCGCGTGTGCCGCCGCCCCCAGCACCAGGCCGAACGATGCGCTTAGGGGCTCGTTCAGGCTCAGGAACGAATGTGCCGCGAGGCCAGCGAACAACGCGCGCGTTCGCTCGTTTCGAAATCTTCGCCGCGCAACAAAAGTTGCGGGCGCCAGAGCATCCCGAGCAAATTTTGCCAACAGCAAGGGGTGACTCGGAATCCGGAACAGTGGCCGAAGAATGTCTCGCGCAAATGCGGGCCAGTTTTCCGACAGCGGCGCCATCAGGTTGCGCCAGGCACGGCCATCCTCGCGTAACACCTTTTCCGCATCATGCAGATTTCGTTCCAGCGTAATCGCGGTACCGTCATCGAAGGGATGCGCCAGCGGCGCCGGAGAATCAAGCCACTCCAGGCCGTAGTCCGCCAGCGGCAATGAGTTGAAGAACGGCGATCCAACCGCCATGGGATGCACCGCCGAACCGAAGTCGTGGTGAAATCCCGGAAGTGTCAGATCCATGGTGCGCGCGCCGCCACCCGGTTGCGCTTCAGCCTCGAACACCTCCACGCGCAGCCCCCCCTGCGCCAGCACGATCGCGGCCGACAATCCGTTGGGGCCGGCACCGATCACGCATGCCTTCTTGTGCCGAGCGTCGCGATCGACTTTGACCATACATTGAACTTTACTGCGGCGGAGCCATCATGTTCGGGTCATTCTCGCGCACCACGCCAATTTTTCCATCCGGTCCAATCGTTAGCGTAGGGGCATAAGCGCCCAACAGAAGCCGACGCCACCAGTTTCCAGTCGCGCGCTTTTCTTCGATGGTCGTGAACCAATATTGCCAAAGCAGGGCACGCACCATGCGCGGTGGATGATTCGGAAACGGATTGCCTGCGAACAAAGACAACACCGCAGGGTCGTTGGTCAGCAGCAACTCTTCCGTTCGCGGCACAATCGGGTATTGCGTCCAAGAGCCCAGCGACGCGAACCATAGATTCCAGTCAAATCGCGGCTGATACGGCGCATAGATGCCGTTTGCCTTATTGAGCGCCTGCGGCTTGTATCGGAATGGATAGGCGATCCATGTATTCCCGTCATCCGACCCCTGAAATTCAATTTCATATCGATTGGGCGTCATTACTGCGAAAAGCCCATATTCATTGGCGATGCGGAACGGTTGCAACGCCATCAGGGGTGCGATCGGCAACGGAATGCTGCGCCAGAACATCTGCAGCATCGGCACCGTTGTCGCGTAGAAAATCCAGGTCAGAATCACAGCCCTAAAAGCTAATTCGACAGGTCGAGACTGTCGGCGAAGTCCCGATGTCTGCACCATTGACGGCTCTTCCCGCACCACGCTAATTGGGCCGTCCTCTTCAATAGTCGTGGTCTCGCTATCGCTTTCAGGCACCACAAATCTCCAGCGAGCGGGCAGGAAGCGCATCAGGAAGCGATCATCCAACAGGAGGAATCCGAGAGCCAGCACGATGTAATTCAAAAACGCATAATTGGCCGTCAAAATCACGCCGATCTGCCATGGCGTCACGATGAAGAAACATACGATGCGCCATTTTCGCGGCAGAAACAGCATCCACACCAGCAGCAACTCCATCACGAGCGTCGCCACCACGGTCGACGCCTGAAACCAATGCGGTAGTTGCTGCACATACCAGCCAATCCATGACGGCAATGGGCCATTCTGATAGTACTGATCCATCGCCGTCAGGTGGCGCCATTGTGGATCGCCGCTCGCAAGCTTCACCACACCCGACTCAAAGTAAATGCGGAACCATTCCCACAACAGGAGAAACTGGCTGGCACGCACCGGTGGGCTGCTTGTTCCCCAACCCGGTAACAATCCAGCCGGCGCGAAGAAGAGACAGATGAATCCAGCCTCCAGCAGCATGCCGTCGGACTGATAGCCGGAAAAATCTCCGGCAGCGCTGACGAAGGAGAGAAAACAGATAAAGCAAATGATCAAATTGGCTCGCGGCCAGATGTTCGCCGTGACCAATAGCGACGCCATAATGCCAATCCAGCAGATCGCCATCAGCATATGCGAGCCGCTGGAAAGCCATAGCAGGGTGGGCGCGTACCAGAAACGCAGCGGGCCTAGCCCTCGTTCTACCGCCGATAAATACTGTTCGGCGGGAAGAATTCCATCGGGCCCAATGAGCCCGCGAATTTGAAAGAGGAGCGAATAGAAAGCAGAAAAGTAGATGAGCCCAAGCGCGCGCAGAAAAATCCAGCGCGAAATATGCTGGTCGGGCACACCCTGTTCGGAGTCGAACCAGCTACGGATTGTCCGTACGAGTGACCAGTCCATCAACAAGCGAATTATAGAGCGGATGCAGCTTCCCCGGGTGGCCCAGGTCTCAATTTGGGTCGGCAGTCTTGGGTGCCCGTCGACAAGGGCGAAGGCTTTGTCAAGGCGTAAATCAGCTGTGCGGTGCGCCTGCACCGCTGGATCAACCACAGGGCACCCCGGTCGCTTGTATCTCAGTCAGACCCGGCCTGGTGGCCCACTCACGCCCACATGGCGCGCCCGAATCGTGTCCTGATTTACTGGGGAGCTTGTGTCATCGCCGGAATAAGCTTGCCCGCGAGAAACAGGTCAACGTGCGGGTGATCCCTATCGGCCGTGCGATAGACCAATCCATTGAACTGGCACATGAGCATTTTCAAATGGGGTGTTTCGCAAAGTGTCTGAGAAAATGAACGGCAAAATGTGATGATGTGTGGTCGCTCCGTCAGGCGAGACTCACTACAATTATGATTATTGGTATGCTCAACATCGCTCAGGGCTTCTCGGGCCAAACCCCAAAGGCGTTTTGGGAAACGGCCACGGTTTACCTAACAACCACCTCAGCGATTTTCGGATGTATCGGAGTGGTGTTCTCGCTTTGGGAGGATGAGCGGAAATCTCTCAAAATTACGGATCGGGTATTTTCAATCATCGGCGCTGTTATCGGCGTCCTGGCGGCGCTCTCTCTTCTCCAGTACACGCAGTACAACCGAATCGACGAGCGAGCAGCAAACACACAGGTTCAACAGTCGGCGCAAGATGCCAAAACTGCGATTGCCGGTCTCAAGGATGAAAAACAGGCACTAGTGGAAACTAATCAGCAACTTATTTCCACGTCACGTACCGCCAAACAGTCAATTCGCAGGCTTAACGCGGCCTTAGAGCAGGCTAATCACGTGACTGCTCTCCAAGTTCTTATTACAAAAATGAACGCGGATGATGCCGAAGCATTTGACCAACTCAGAGGCATCAAGCATTTTGACAATCCAGAGCAGGAAAAGATGGTGAAAGAAGCCATTCAAGAAGTCATAGGACTGCATAACACGCAAGGCTATCTCGGCGCTAGCAGCCTTCCTTGGCGGTATGCCCCCGGAGACGATGAAGCGGTCCAAATGCTCAGCTCGAAAGACGCAACGGCTCGCAAAAGTGGCCTGCGCTGCTTATTGACCCGCCATTACGTTTCGAAAGCCGGACCGATTCTGATCCGAATGGCGGCCACTGACCCTTCTCTCGACGTGAGGACACTTGCAACTGAAGTTTTCAACAGGTGGGGTAATGATCATTTCACCGCCTTGGACTCGGCTCAAATGTCGCCTTGGTGGGGCAGCAATGGTGCAGGAAAGGACTAGTTTCAAAAATGATGCGCAGCTATTGCATCGAGAACGCCAGCCGGTTGCCCGTGCTAGCCTTTAGCCGTCATATTAGTCAATGGATCAAAATAGGGTGACGCGCCCTAGCTATGCTAGGGCGGCAACTGGATTACACGACCGGCAAGTTCGTCCACTTGCTCGTCCGCGAAACGTGATCTCGCGCTGATGCGAGCCTGTTTTATCCGGCGTGCCTTGGCTCCGCGTCTCGCACTGTGCGGCCGAAAAACACCAGCCCCGCCGTGGCCACCGCGGCTCCGAGGCACCAGGAACAGATCCGCTTGTGTTCTGTCACCTGCTTGCGAACATTTCGAATCGCCATGGTCGCATCCCACGCCAGCTTGCCCCGCAACAGCCGCCGCACCATCGGTCGCTCCGGAGTCGCCGCCAACAGCAGCGCCAGCGTCACTCCGTAGCTCGCCAGGCCCAGCACTCCGTCAGGAATGCCGAGGTGATAAGCGCCCTCCGAAGTCACCACGCGCTTGGAGTCGAACATTCGTCCAGGCAAATCCGGCAGGTCTCGGGTGATGTGCAATTGCACCAGCGCCACGGGAGTCAGTGCTGCCATGGCAGCGCAGCAACATGCAACTGCCATGCCTTTATGAAAGGCGCACGTCTTCGCAAGG
>JAJXZK010000083.1 GCA_021780095.1 Acidobacteriota bacterium
AGGATATCTCCAGGGAAATGGCTATGTGGTGACCTGGGCGATCGGGCATCTGGTTTCGCTCGCCCAACCGCACGAGATGAATCCGGAATGGCGGCAATGGCGCCTCGATCGATTGCCGATCTTGCCTGAGCGATGGCCACTGGTTGTCTACGAGCGGACCAAAGATCAATTCGAGGTGGTGCAAAAGATTCTGACTTCCCCACGGGTATCGCGGATTGTGTGCGCCACGGATGCCGGGCGGGAAGGGGAGCTGATCTTCCGCTACATTTACGAGGCGGCAGGGAGCAAAAAACCGGTCAGCAGACTTTGGATTTCTTCGCTGACCTCGGAAGCCATCCGGAAGGGGTTCGACAAGCTTCGACCCGGCAGTGAGTATGATCGATTGGCCGATGCCGCCAGTGGCCGAAGCCGGGCCGACTGGCTGGTGGGCATGAACCTATCGCGTGCCTATTCGATCGTCTATCGGGAGGAGCTTTCGGTCGGGCGGGTGCAGACACCGACCCTGGCCATGGTGGTCGATCGCGAACTCGCACTCCGGCGCTTTGTTTCCGAAGACTACATCGAAGTGGTTGCAACCTTTCAGGGACGGGAAAACCCGAACAAGGAACGCTACCAGGGGACATGGTTCCGTTCGCAAACAGGGTCAAGCAAGGACGCCCAGGCGAACATGTCTCGATTGCCTGCCGATGGCGAGGAAGCCAACAGCATCATTCTTCGGGCTCATGCGGGGGAGGCGGTCATCGAGTCACTCTCGTCCGAGACGCAGCGGTTCCAATCACCCCTGCTCTACGACCTCACAGAGTTGCAGCGACATGCGAATCGTCTGTTCGGCTTTAGCGCTCAACAGACCCTCGACACTGCCCAGGCGCTCTATGAACGGCACAAACTGATCAGCTATCCCAGGACGGATAGTCGTCACCTTTCTGGGGATGTTGCCGCTACCGCTTCCTCGATTGTTGCCGCAGTTTCGGCAAGCTATGAGAAGCAGCTCGCTGCTGGAACCGGGGAGCGGCCTCTCGGAAAGCGGTACGTCGACGACAGCAAAGTAAGCGATCACCATGCCATCCTTCCCAATGCGGTTTCCGCCGAGAAGGTCCAACTTACGGGAGAGGAACGCAAGATTTACGACCTGATCTGTCGCCGATTTCTGATGATGTGGCATGACGATTTCCTTCAGGCGGTCACCACCGTGATGACTGCGATCACGCATGAAAAGATCGTGGACCGCTATCGAACCACGGGAACGGTTGTCGAGCAGATGGGTTGGAAGGTCCTCGACATCGGGGCGGAAGGTCGGAAGCGGGAGACCAAGGGCAGCGCAGAGGAGAAGGCTCCGGAGCAGATCCTGCCGGTAACCCTTGCCCGGGGACAGCTCCAGGACGTCGTTGATATAGCAGCCCTGAAAAAGAAGACCCGACCTCCGAAGCGATTTACCGAGGGCACACTGTTGACCGCGATGCAGACGGCAGGACAAACTTTGGACGAGAAAGAGCTGTCCGAGGCAATGAAGGAGACGGGCCTCGGCACCCCTGCCACGCGGGCGGCCACGATTGAAGTGCTCTTGAAACGCGGCTATATCGTTCGCACGGGAAAGAGTCTAGAGGCGACAGAAAAGGGAATCCATCTGATTGAGGTGGTGCATCCCGAAGTGAAGAGTCCGGCGATGACTGGCCAGTGGGAGGCATTTCTCAAAAAGATCCAATTCGGTGAAGCCGAGTTGGCACAGAGGGTTCCTCGATGGCATCGGTCAGTATGTACGTGCCGTAGTCGGCAAGGTCTGTCAGACTCCGCCGGTCGAACAATCGTCGGCGGTCTCCACATCTCCGAAGACCTCCGATTCCTCTCATCTTCCAATCCCAGCGAAAGTCTTCAACAGCACAAATCTGGCCGAGTTGCTGCAATCCGCGTTCGGCTTTTCAGCATTCCGACCGAATCAGGAGGCCGTCTGTCGGGCGGTGATGGCGGGAAAGGACGCGCTACTGGTGATGCCGACCGGCTCGGGCAAGTCGCTTTGTTACCAACTGCCAGGCTTGGCGCGAGGCGGGACAACTCTCGTCATCAGTCCGCTGATTGCACTGATGGACGATCAGGTGCTGAAGCTGAAGCAGCTCGGCTTCGCTGTCGAGTGCATTCATTCGGGTCGCGATCGCGAGACTTCCCGCCGCGTCTGTTCCGACTATCTGGGTGGAAAGTTGCAGTTTCTCTTCATCGCTCCGGAACGGCTTCGGGTGGCGGGCTTCCCCGAAATGCTGGCCAAACGAAAGCCGTCGCTGATCGCGATCGATGAGGCGCACTGCATCTCGCAATGGGGCCATGATTTTCGACCGGACTATCGCATGCTTGGCCAGTACTTGCCGAGCCTTCGTCCGGCTCCGATGCTGGCGCTCACGGCCACAGCGACGCCGCTTGTCCAGAACGACATTGCAGCGCAGCTGGGTTTGACGGAGCCGACGCATTTCATCCATGGGTTTCGCCGCGAGAACATCGGGATCGAGATTGTAGAAGCGGTGCCGTCCCAGCGGCCTCCGCTGGTGCGGGAGATCTTGCTCGATCGGAATCACCGGCCCGCTATCGTCTACACTCCAACCCGCAAGCAGGCGGAAAGTCTGGCGGAGGAGTTGGCGGGGGAGCTTGCCGTGGCCAGCTATCATGCTGGCCTCGACGCCGAGCGGCGACGGCGCGTGCAGGAGGAATTTATGGCGAGCAAGCTGGAGGTGATGGTGGCAACCACGGCGTTTGGAATGGGCATCGATAAGCCGGATGTTCGGACCGTGATCCATACTGGGTTGCCAGGCAGCGTGGAAGGCTATTACCAAGAGATTGGCCGCGCTGGACGCGATGGAAAGCCGAGTCGCGCCATTCTCATGCACTCCTACGGAGACCGTTATACCCATGACTTCTTTTTCAGTCGAGATTACCCGGAGGTTGGGTTGCTGGATCGAATGTTCGCAAAACTCCACATAGAACCCCAGCCCAAGGAGGCGCTGCGTAAAACCCTGGCGATAGAGGAAGACGTTTTTGACAAAGCGCTGGAGAAACTTTGGGTCCATAAAGGTGCCGTGCTGGACTTTGCGGAGAATGTCAGTCGAGGCGAGGAGATGTGGCGCTCGTCCTACATTCTGCAGGGCCAGCAAAAAAAGGCGCAGATCGATCAGATGATCCGCTTTGCGGAGAGCAATCAATGCCGCATGACATCCCTGGTGCGTCACTTTGGCGATACGTCGGATCGTGCCGCGGCATGTGGGGTATGCGATTTCTGTGCTCCGGAAAAATGCGTTGCCCAAAGATTTCGGACCGCGACGGAAGAGGAGCGAACGGCTCTCTATCGAGTCTTGCGCGACATGCATTCGGTCCACACGAAATCCACCGGTAAACTGTACGCCGAGCTTTATCCAGGGAACGAGATCGGTCGAGACAACTTCGAAGAGGTCCTGGGAGCGATGGCGCGGGCTGAACTCCTCACGTTTGCCGATGCTGTGTTTGAAAAACAAGGTAAGCAGATTCCCTACCGCACCGTCAGCCTTACTGCAGCCGGGCGAACCGCGGATCAGGCCACGCCGGTGCGTTTCGTCATGAAGGATGCTGCGTGTCCTGTTCCCAGGCGCAAGCGAAAGAACCCCCCCGGTAAGACCACGGTATCTCCCAGGGTCACAGCTCGAACGCGGTCCCGGCAGGCAGGAGCACGCGTGTCCGAACCGAAGGCGGAGATTCGTATCGAGCAGGCTCTGCGTGCCTGGCGCCTGAGCGAAGCAAAGCGCAGAAATATTCCGGCATTCCGGATCTTTAGCGATCGGGCGCTGCGAGGCATCGCTGCGACCGGTCCAAAGAACGATGCGGAGTTGTTGGCTGTGCCGGGTATTGGGATGAGCATGGTGAAACAATATGGAGCGCAAATCCATCGTCTGATTAAAGCTTCCAGTTGATACGTGCGTCTCACTCACTCGGTAGTAGCCTGCACAGAATCGGTGAAGGCTGGAGTCCTTCGCGGGTGCGTAGCCTCATAGTGGAAGGTGAGTGAAACCGGGCCGCCACTACAATGGCCGCAGGAGACAATCATGCTCGCCAGCTTTTCCGTAGTCCCCCCGGGTACCGGAGAAGGCGTCAAGGAAATCATCGCCGAGGTTCTGTCTATCGTTGACGGCTCTGGCCTGTCCTATCAGCTCGGTCCCATGCACACGGTCATCGAGGGCGAACCCGAGCAGGTGCTGGAGGTGATCCTCCGTTGCCATCGCCGCGTGCTCGAACTGGCTCCCCGCGTACTCACCAACATTACGTTGGACGACCGCAAGGGGGCCACTGGCCGGCTTCGGGGTAAGGTCCGCGATCTCGAGCAGATCCTCGGAAAGCCGCTCTCCTGCCTCTGAAACGGCGCCCCGGGGTTCCATACGTCCCCCATCCATCGATTCTGTGCCGGACAGAACTCGTCAGCAACCAGTTTTCTTCAGCTACGGGATGCGGCGACCCCAAGTTAGCTATGCGCTACTGTATCCAGGCTACGCAGCTCAGAGATCTCAATGCCGCAGTGAAGAGCTACGACCTCGCCAACACTGATATAGCCGGAGCCGAGAAGCGGCAATAAAGGAATAGTCATGGCGATTGGGAAAATATTCCAGAGTCGCATGGAAGGTGACCTGCAGCGCCTTGGAAGGTCAACCGGGGACACAGTCGGTAGGCGAAGGATAGTGGCTTCCGGGCTCGGCTTTTTTATCTGGATGACTTTCACTTTTTCATCCGCCATACTTCCAGCATGTTCCAAATGCGATCCGGTCGGAAGCAGTTCGTGGTCTCCTGCAAGCGATGCCACAGTTATGTGTCCACAGGCTTGAAGGAGTTTTCCTTCCAGTCCATTTTTGTCACCTGCCCGCTTTGCGGCGATTCGCGCCGCTATCTGCCTTCTGAGACGGTCCTCGGCACACCGCATCCGCCACCTGGTGGAAGCGCGAGCGCGGTCTGAGATGGCGCTGACGTACTCTCTCCGGACGTAGGATGTTTTATATGCGGCATTTGCCGCTAACTACCCCTCTAACTCGTCTTCTACAGTTCGCGGCGCAAAGCGTCTATAACTCTTTGATTTTAATGGAGGCGCTGAGCAAATCGGCGAGAAGTGGCCTCTGCGCCCGTTCTCTCCAAGCCAGAGGCGACAGAGAAGACGGTGGCCCGCAACCCGATGAGTGTTGCCACGAAGAAGCGCTTGTCGGAGTTGGCGAAGCAGCGCTGGACGAAGAAAAAGAAGGCCAAAACGGCGTAACAAGGTGGACGTGACAGGGACGAGGCGTCCCCTTGGATGGCCCCGGAGTTTCTATCGGAATGTTCGGATTCGCATCGGTGGAAGCTTCGGGCCCGTTTGGGAAAACCCATGCGAGATAGATGTTTGCGGCTGGCAAGAAAAATGGAACCGGCATTTTCCTGCTGCCGATCATCAAGCGGGCCGACAGAGTGCGGAGAGCCAGCTGGGACTTCGACCACGGGACAGGTGGACCGGGCACAGCAGCGTGAGGTTATTTCTTCATCGCGGCGACAGCCTGGCGCTCTTCCATGGGAAGAAAGCGGCGTGCACGCTGCCCGGTGTAGATCTGCCGCGGACGGGCTATCTTCTGCTCTGCGTCCGTGACCATCTCCTGCCATTGCGCCAACCAGCCGACGGTGCGCGGGATGGCAAAAAGCGTAGTAAACATCGCGGGCTTGAAGCCCATGGCCTGGTAGATGATCCCTGAGTAGAAGTCGACATTGGGATACAACTTGCGTTCGACGAAATACTGGTCTTCGAGTGCAATCCGTTCCAACTCCAGAGCAATATCAATCTTTGGGTTGCGTCCAGTCACTTCGAAGACCCGGTCGGCGGTCCACTTGATGATCTTGGCGCGGGGGTCGTAGTTTTTGTACACACGGTGCCCGAAACCCATCAGCTTTTCGTGTCCGTTCTTCACTTTCTGAATGTAGGCGGCCACGTTCTGTATGGAGCCGATCTCGTCGAGCATTTTGAGGACTTGTTCGTTGGCCCCGCCATGCAATGGTCCGGAGAGAGCCGCTGCTGCCGCTGCGGTCGCCACATAGGGATCGGCCTGCGAGCTACCTACCGAACGCATGGTGTTCGTGCTGCAGTTTTGTTCGTGGTCGGCGTGGAGGATGAACAGGACGTCGAGCGCGCGTGCAAGCACTGGAT
>JAJXZK010000437.1 GCA_021780095.1 Acidobacteriota bacterium
CGAACTAAGCTTCGCGGCATGCTCGGGAGTGTGGGTTAAAGCGTCACCGCGCCGCAGTTTATGAAAGAGGGAGATGAGTGCGTTGGAATCAGTAGCGATCAGCAACGTGGGGCAGACATCGGGCTCATCGGATATCTCGTCCAGCCGGCACGCCGGAGATCTGTCCAGCGCGCCCAACTCGCCGCAGAAGGGAATTCACGTCACGGATCGCGCGATCAAGAGAATTCGAGTGGCAATGGCGAAGGAAAATATCGCGCCCGATGAGGGCGGCTTGCGACTGGGCGTGCAGGGCGGCGGATGTTCGGGACTCAGCTATAACATTCGCTTCGATAGTCAACCGCGTGAGCGCGATCGCGTGTACGACTACGATGGCGTACGGGTTTTCGTGGATCCAAAATCGTTTATCTATCTGAACGGCATGACTCTGGACTATGAAGAAACGTTGATGCGCCAAGGCTTCAACTTTATCAATCCGAACTCTACCAAATCGTGCGGTTGCGGATCTTCTTTCTCTGGCTAACGCCGGGCCGCCTGTTGGAAGCCTGACGCCGTGGCGCGAGAATGGCGGGCGAAGGTTCGGATCCTCAATCAGCCAAGAGAGCATGCATGACAGTCGTAGCCGAACCTCCGAAGAAATTAGCCTGCTGGTCGTGTGGCAGCGACAATGACGCAGACACGCAGTTTTGCGGCCACTGCGGCAAGTTGCAGCCCTATACGCCAGCTGACTATTTTGCATTCTTCGGCCTGCAACGACGTTTCCAGTTGGATACGGCTGCGCTGGAAAAGCAGTTCTATCGATTGAGCCGGAAGTTTCATCCCGACCTCTATGCGCGTGCGAGCGCGGACGAACAACGTTGGAGCCTGGAGAAAAGCTCGGTGCTGAACGACGCCTGGCGCACCCTTCGTGACCCGCTTGCGCGGACCGAGTACATCTTGGGCTTGGCGGGAATTCGGCTGGAAGAGCAATCCCGCGATGCTTCGGACAGTGCGGCAGAAAGCGGAACGGCCAAGCAGCAGGTGGTTCCACCGGACCTGCTGGAAGAAGTTTTCGAATTGAACATGCAACTGGAAGAAATGCGCATGGCCAAGGCCAGCGGGTCGGATGATCCCGAAACGCGCGGGAATCTGGAAGCCGCACGAAAGAATTTCGATGCTCAGATGAAAGCGTCAGAAGAGGACCTGCATCGACTGTGGAGCGAATGGGATGCGGCTGCTGAAGCGGATGACGGAAGTATGCAGCAAGCTGCCCAACAAAAAATGGTCGACTTGCTCAATCGTCGCAGCTACATTCGCAACCTGCTGCGCGATGTGGAAGACGCGCTGAAGAACTAAATCGACAGTCTCTCAGAAAATGGAATGTACGAAGTATGGCGGATGAAAGAGTTGTAGGCATCGATCTGGGTACCACGAATTCGTTGATCGCCTTTATGCAGGGCGATCAGCCGGTGGTGATCCCTGGTGAAGACGGCTCGAATCTGGTGCCTTCGGTCGTGGCTCTGTCGGCGGACGACCGTTTTGTCGTCGGTAATGCCGCTCGAAAAAACTTACTGGAGACTCCGGACCGAGCAGTGTATTCGGTGAAGCGCCTAATGGGGCGTGGGGTTGAGGATGTTCAGGACGAGCTGAAATTTTTCCCGTTTCGCCTAGCAGAAGATGTTGCCGAAGGCGAAGTGCTTCGCATCAAACTGGGCACTCGCGAACTGACCCCGCCGGAAGTTTCCGCCTATATCCTTCGCCAGCTCAAGCAAAATGCCGAGCGCTTCTTTGGTCCCGGCATGACGGTGACCAAGGCGGTCATTACTGTTCCGGCGTATTTCAACGACACGCAGCGCCAGGCGACTAAGGATGCGGGAAGAATTGCGGGCCTGAATGTGTTGCGCCTGGTGAACGAACCCACGGCAGCCGCGCTCGCGTACGGATTGGATCGGCAAAAAGATGGCATCGTCGCCGTGTATGACCTGGGCGGCGGCACGTTTGACATTTCGATTTTGAAATTGCACGACGGCATTTTCGAAGTGGTCGCCACGAATGGTGACACCCACCTCGGCGGCGACGATATCGACAATCTTTTGATCTCGATTGCGCTGGATGACATCTCTGGCGACCTGGGTCTCGACGTTCGAAAAAATGGCGAAGCGATCCAGGCAATTCGCAAGTCCGTGATCGATGCCAAAATCGCGCTCAGCGCGGAGAATTCTGCCACATTGGATGTCACGTTGCCCACGGGGCAGCGCTATCAGCGCGAAATCACACGCGAACAATTCGAGCAATTGATTCGTCCGGTCGTTGAGCGCACGATTGCTCCTTGCCGCCAGGCGATTCAGGACGCAGGCATCAAAATCGAGGAAATCAGCGAAGTCGTTTTGGTAGGTGGATCGACTCGGATTCCTCTTGTGCGCAAATTGGTCGACGACGTTTTCGAGCTGGCGGCACGCGGAAAAAAACCACATGCTGAAATGAATCCGGACGAGGTTGTGGCCCTGGGAGCGGCGGTGCAGGCCAACATTCTCGCGGGAGATTCCTCGGCCACCAATGACATGTTGCTATTGGACGTGACGCCATTGTCGCTCGGCATTGAGGCGTTAGGTGGTGTCGTGGCCCGCATCATTCAACGCAATTCGACCATTCCTGCATCGGCGACGGAACATTTCACCACTGGCATCGATGGGCAGACGAACGTTGCCATCCACGTGTTGCAGGGCGAGCGCGAATTGGCGAAAGATTGTCGCTCGCTGGCGCGATTTGATCTGAAGGGAATTCCTCCCATGACGGCAGGGATGCCGCGGATTGAAGTGAAGTTTCTGATCGATGCCAACGGAATTCTTCGCGTGACGGCGCGGGAGCAACGTAGCGGCAAGCAGTCCGAAATCGAAGTGAAGCCCACCTACGGGCTGACCGATGAGCAGGTCGAAACCATGATTCTGGATTCTTTCGATCACGCCGAGGAAGATTTTCGCGAGCGGCAATTGATCGAAGCCAAGAGCGATGCCGAGACCATCTTGATCGCCGTGGAAAAGGCACCCTCAAGTCCAGCGTGGAAGCTGTTGCAGGCCGACGAAGTGGCTCGTATCCACACGGCGCGTACGACGCTGGAAGAGGCGCGCTGCGGTAACGATTATCACGAAATTCGCAGTGCGATTGAGGCGCTGGATAAGGCGACCAGAAACTTTGCCGAGTTGCAGATGGATGTGGCGGTCGGCTCCGTGATGAAGGGTAAGACCATGGATGCCGCCGGTGATCGCATGGGCAAAGGTCCCGCCGCGCATCATCCCATGGCTCCGGCGGAGTTTGAAGCTGCACCGAAAGAATCTGAAGTCCAAAACAAGTGAGAGCACGCTATGGCACACACCAGCAATCCTGAAACAGAGAAGCCAATTGATCTATCCAAGCCGCCCGCAGCCGGAATGGTCCGCGTCACGTTTCTTCCGGAGCGTCGCACGGTGGAATTCGAATACGGAACCATGCCCTACGATCATCATGGCAAACCGATGTCGTTTCTCGACGTAGCGGAAAACTATGGCATCTTCCTCGATCACGCGTGCGGGGGGGCCTGCGCCTGCACTACCTGTCACCTTTGGATTAAAGAGGGCGCATCGGGAATCAGCGAACCGGATGATGACGAGCTAGACCGCATGGAGACGGCTGCGGATGTGCAGCTCAACTCTCGTCTGGGCTGCCAGGCCATCATCACCGGGCCCGGCAGTTACGTCGTGGAGATTCCCAAGTGGAATCGCAATTACGTCTCGGAAGGAAAGCCATTGTCGCTGGTGGAAGAAAAGCCGGCGCCCACCCACCCCTGACATAATGTTGTGAAGCCATAAGGGAGCGTGCCGTGCCACAGATTACCTGGAATGATGCAGAAGAGATTGGAATCCAATTGCAGGAGAAATTTCCTGACACCGATCCATTGACGGTGCGCTTCACTGAACTGCATCGGTTTGTGACGGAGCTGCCAGGCTTCGCCGACGATCCGCAAAAGTCGAACGAGTCGAAGCTCGAAGCCATCCAGATGGCCTGGTACGAAGAGTGGAAAGACGCTTCCGTATAAACAGTTGATAAAAATACACATAGATGACGCGATAAAGTTCGCGTACACTCCATGTACACGGATGTCAGCATGTCGGCATGAGCACAATACAGAAAAGCGCCTATGGTAGCGTCAAACCGTACACTCGCCACCTCGCAAGCTGTAAACATGCGGACGCAAAAAACTACAACTCCTGCCAGTGCCCGCCCAACAGGCTGCGGCAACGGAACCAACCACTTATCGGCAGATCGTCGAGTTGGCTCAACCCCAGCAACGCGTCTGACCACTACCCCTTGGGGCTACCTGAGTCAAATGGATAACCAATTATTTTGATTCAGCTACACAGATGACTTGCCAATGTAGCGTGCGTCTGGATACAACGATAGTACGCTGGTAGCAATCGCCCTTCGCGGGGCGAATGATTCATGGAGACGATCATGAAACGTCTGGCACTCATCCTGGCCCTTGGCAGCATCACGGTATTTAGCGCTGCCCAAACCCGTAAACCCCAAACGCTTGCTGGCTACATCAGCGATTCAAAGTGCGGCTCCATGCACATGGATAATGGTCTTGGCTGCGTGAAGAAGTGCATCGAGGACGGGTATCTGCCGGTTTTCGTCGATGCCCAGAAGAAGGTTTGGGCGATTGAAAATCCCTATGCCGTAAAAGATTACTATGGCTACAACGTGAAGGTAGTTGCTGAATTGGATCCGTCCGGGAAGAGCATTCATGTGGACAAGATTACGAAGACGGGCGGCGTACTGGGTGGCATGAAGGATGGCATGCCTATGTAGGTGGAAGCATGTCTCTACGCGTTTCAGAATCGCGCGGGAGTGAAGGCATCTAAAGACGCGTTTGGGGATTCTCCTAGCATTAGGGCAAGCAGGAACCCCCTCTCGAAAGTCCCGGTGGCGTGCCAGTAGCGTGCGGCTTCGGAGGCTCCCAAAAATTGGTGAACCATCCGGCGGATCCGGGTGCAACCCGACGCAATTCTCCATCTGCGGTGGGACCTGGGCTTCCGGCAGCAGACGGAGCACCGCGTCGATCATCTGCCGGATACAAGGCCCTGCACTGTTTCATCCAACCCTACTTGTTTCATGGTGGCCCAATCGTTATGCTACCGTCTTTGCGCGGAATCAGGTAAATCTCCGGCATACACGACAGGCAGCGCAGATGTTCCTTGTCAGGACCGTCAAACCGGGTGATGTATTGGGTTTAAGTGCTGCAATTGCAGAAAACACACGGTGGACTTACGAAGATCCCACCGCCATACCTCGATCACTGTCCTTCGCAAAGATGCCCTGGATCTACTTGTGTAGACCCTCGGCCATCTCTCCGTAAACTACATACCAACATAATTCCATAGATACTGCCAATGTGACAGCCATCACGTCCAAACGTGCGCCCCGTCACATACGGACAGTGAATATCGATAGATATGATCAAATCGAGGAATTCGAATGTCCAGCAGCCGAATACAGCGATGGGCCAATCCGCGCCGTATTCTTCTGGCAACCAGTCTCTCGGATTTGAAGTTTACCCTTCCAATTGCGATGCAACAGGCGCTGGCAAACAAAGCAGAGTTGAAGATCGCACATATCTTGCCCAATCTGAACACCCTACAGATTGATCCTGTGCTGATGGCGTATTGCTCGTCTGGACGGATGCGAAAGGCCGCCGAGAATACGCTGAAGAAGGCCGTCGCAACGGTGGAGCGTGCTGGCATACGGTGTTCCTCCAGTGTAGTGGCCGGGGTAGTGGTAGAGGAAGTCATACGGATCGCAGACAAATGGAAGGCGGACCGTCTGGTCGCCGGTTCTCAGGGGAAGGCGAAGCCCAATTTACATCTTCTCGGGTCTGTTGCGGAATCGATTTTCCACAGCGTAGAAATCCCGGCCCTGGCGGTTGGCCCCAAATTGATCGTCAAGAAAGCGCCGTCACAAACACCTATGCGGATCGTGTTTGCCGCCTCCTTAGACCATGATTCCATGCGGATGGCAGAGTTTGCTCTCAGAGTTGCCGAAAACCATGGTGCGGACATTTCGCTCGTGCATGTGTGCCCGGAGGTTGCGGAGGGGCATCCCTCCGCGGCGCGTGTGACAGGTTACGCAAAGATCATGCTAGAGGAGTTGCTCACGATGAGAACAATCAAAAACAGCAGACCATCGTGTGAAGTTGTGCAAGGACAACCTGTAGGTGCAATTCTGGACTATGCTAAACAGCACTCCGCCGACATGATCATTCTCGGGGCTTCCGCGCACTCTGCCTTCGATTCGCGCTTTATTCCAGGGACGGCGTATCGTGTGTTGTGTGAATCTCAGTGTCCCGTTCTTGTGCTCAAACAGGAGTCGGTTTGGGGACGGAGCGCCCTGGCTCCGCATGAATGATCGACATTGGATGAAGGGCAGCAACAGACAATCTGAAACGCACCTAAGAACAAACAGGGATGCGATGATGGCACCGTCTAGGTTCCTGTAGATTGGACGGCGCTAATTTCTCATGAAGACTCTTTTCGGAAAAAACGGGAGACGTTTGCAATGGTAACGGGATGGAAAGTTGGCCACCGCTTTTTGCTGGGGCAGGGTATGTTCACGCTATGTGCCGGAATGGCACTTTGTTCTTTGGGTTCCTTCATGACGAATCCGAAGGTTGAGGCATCCGGTTACATCGTGGCTGTATCCCTGACAGCACTGTGTCTGCTGGGACAAGCCCTTGTTGCCGGTATCGGCATGTTGGCAAATGGTACATGGCGCCGTCGCGACCTATACATTTACTTTTGGGTCGGAATATTTTCCGTTGTTTGCTGGCTGGTCTTTTGGCTGTACCGGTTGGCCCCTTTGGATGTACTTGTTCTGCTTGCTGGATTGTATGGTCTCTTTTGGAGCCTGTTGTATATAGGACTGACGTTTCATTTGCACGCCTCTCCCAGAAAGACGGGTGTGCTGTGTGTTCTTGCTGCGATAACATCCGTTATCGGAATTATTCTGTCAACACAATCCAACCTTAGTGACATCAGCGCCGTGACAGCAGTTGCTTGCTATCTAACATGGATTGGAATTCAGGCTCTCTTGACCGCTCCGTACCTGTTTCGCAATTGGGAGAATAGAACGGCAGAAGGAACGCTTTCTGTTGACCTGGGGCAATAGGGGCCAACCGGCCATGCCTGCAGGAAGCCACAGTTAATGGAAAATGAGATTCTTCATCCCCCCAATTTCGTCGTTCGCCCGTGCTGTTTTACAAAAAGCGCGCCGCAAAGGAAATCCTCCACTTCAGGATTCCCATGTCCTGGTGATGCCTATTACATAAGTCACAAGTATAGGTGTGATGGCCATCACATTCACGCTTGTAGTGAAAGTGATTGATTGAAGGGATACAAGAGTCGTTGGAAAGCGTCTAACGGACATGGCAATGGGCAGGCAAGAGCAGCGGGCAAGGCAGAAAGATTTGTGGATTGCACACACAGGACTGGCAGTTGCCTCCGGGGTGCCCGTTTTACCCTCGACTGCGGGAGTTACTCGATGCGGAGAAGTCCGATGCGTTTGTCAAAGTACGGTGCACGACTTTCTGCGCGGCAAGTATGGATGTGCGTTGTTGGCGCATGGCATCTATTGCCGGTGTTTTCCGGTCGAATATATATTGAAGGCTTCGGGGACAAGCGTGGGACCGCCAGTGACGGCGGAATTTGCCGCACACGCGGCCGAATTACTCCCAAACGATACAGCCAAGGTGAGTATCCATGTCTCTCTGTGAAGTAGGCGCTCATCTGTAATGTAACGCAGTCATGTACCAAAGAAATCCAAGGCAAGCGCTCCAGAATAAGACAAGGTAAAACACGACACGGGAGGAACTGTCAGCGATGGATCGGGAAATCAGGTTGTCCCTGGCCACAACGTTCTTGGTGGCAGGCGTTTTGATAGCGATTCAAGCTTCAGCGCCGCGTGCGGCGGCGATTCCAGCCTTCGCGCGGAAGTACCACACCGCCTGTTCCACCTGCCACAGCAATTGGCCAGAGCTCAACGATTTTGGGCTGGCGTTCAAGATGAACGGATTTAAGTTCCCGAAGGATGATGAGGATTTTGTGAAAGAGCCGCCTCTTATGCTGGGGGCCCCGGCGCAGAAAGAGTCATTTCCAAATTCCATATGGCCAGGACAACTTCCGATTCTCCCCATCGCTTTTCGCTATTCCGGCTATTTCAATTACAACAGCCCTCAGCCATCGGCACTTATTGCCACGCAAGGATTCGTGCCGCAAACAGACATTTTTGAACCCAATACTTTTACCATCATTGCCGCCAGCAGCCTAGGTTCTTCCCTTGAATTCTGGATCGATGACGATCTCGCTACAGGCGGTTCAGGGGCCGATGGAGGCTTGGGAGATGCCTACATCAAGGCAAACAATTTCATTGGATATTACCTGCATGTTCCCAAAAACGATCTCAATGTCCGGTATGGGCAATTTGAACTCGATCTTCCGTTTACCCAGGCGCGCACCATCAACCTGACCGACTACGCAATTTACGATGAGACGGCCTATGTCAACCCCACCGGTACTGGCCCGCTCCCTGGGACGACGGCCAACCCGTTTACCTTTGCATCGCCTCAGCGTGGAATTGAGTTTGGCGGGTATCCGCATCAAGGGTATTCGTGGTGGACAGTCTCCATTGTGGACGGAGAGAACGCCTTATACGGAACCGCGCCGCTGTCCGCCCGCAATTCCAAAGACGTCTATGTCAATCTTTGGCAAGGCTGGAATCTGGAGCGGAATCCGGCGATCCGCAAACAAATCCAGGCCTCCGGCCCGACCGGCATTCATGACCACACATGGATAAAGTTCAACGCCTTCGGATATTTTGGCAGCAACGCCCTCAATCAAGGGGGGACTCTGTACGCAGGGTTGCCGACAATTCACGAGCCTTTCTATCGTGCCGGTGGCGCGTTCGATTATAGGTTCCGCGGAGACTTTGAACTTTGGGGTCTTATGGAGCATGGTCATGATTCGAATGAGGCCCTGAACGCAAACAGCACGGCTTTTGTGTCCGCCACGCCGGTAACTTTTTCCGGGGGTTTCCTCGAAGCCGAATACTGGTTCTATCCGTGGCTCATCGGCCTGATGCGCTATGACGGGGTCAACTCTCCCACGGACCGCCTAAATGGCATCTCTCGATACGACACGCGGAACATCTACAGCCCTGGATTACAAATCTTTGCGCGCCCCAACATTAAGTTGGAGACGCAGTATTCCTTTAGCTACCAACAGCCTGTCCCTGGGACCAACACATTTTATCGCGACGATAAGTTCAAATCGGGGGTTGATTTTGTATTTTAACAACGCGTGATAGATAGGTTTCGAGCCAACACAAACTACTACATGAGGAGATATGGGAATGAGCAATTTAAAGAGGATCGTTTTTCCAGCCACCGTTTTATTTGTCCTGGGATCTATAGCGAGCTCCGCCTGGGCAGGAGATGTGAAAGGAAAGGTCACAGCGCAGGATATACGTTCTCCGGAGAACATTGCTGTTTACATCGACGCCATACCGGGTAAGACATTTCCTCCGCCAGCACAGCATGCCGTGATGGGCCAGCACCAAATGGCATATGTCCCCCATGTGCTTGTCATCCTGAAGGGAACAACGGTTGACTTTACAAATGAGGATCCGTTCGGCCACAACGTATATTGGCCGGCCATCAACCACAATCGCAAGCTGGCGCACAATATGGGCACCTGGCCGCAGGGAATTTCAAAACCATTTACCTTCGATGTGCTGGGCGTCGTTCCATTGCTCTGCAATGTTCATCCCGAGATGTCCGGCTACATTATTGTCGTGCCGACGCCGTATTTTGCGTTGACGGACAAAGAAGGCAACTACACCATCAAGGATGTTCCGCCTGGCAAGTACACCTTGACGACGTGGAGCGAAGAAGCCAAGCCTACGACGCAGGCGACGACTGTGGGCGCCGGCATCGCGAATGTCAACTTGACAGTAAAGAGATAGTGCATTGAGCGCTGGAGACCGTTGCAACTTTCACAACCTCCTAAAAGGAGACGTAGCTGTGGCCAAATACAAGAAGATCGTCGTGTTGTCTGCTGTTTTTGTTCTGGTGGTATCGCTGGCACGCTTTGCCCAGGCAGGAGATGTGCAAGGAAAGGTCACAGCGCAAGGAATGCGTTCCCCGGAAGATATCGTTGTTTACATCGATATCATTCCGGGGAAGACATTCCCGCCGCCGGTGCTGCATGCGGTCATGGACCAGGTACGGATGGAATTCGTTCCGCACGTGCTTGTCATTTTGAAAGGGACTTCAGTCAACTTTCTCAACGACGACTCGGTCCAACACAATGTATATTGGCCCGCCATCAATAACAACCGTAAATTCGCGCACAATATGGGCACATGGCCGCAAGGGATTGTGAAGTCCTTCACCTTCGACGATCTGGGCGTCGTCCCATTGCTCTGCAAAGTCCACTCCGAAATGTCAGGCTACATTGTCGTTGTGCCAACACCATATTTTGCGGTGACTGACAAAGAAGGGAACTACACGATCAAAAATGTCCCTCCAGGCCGGTACACATTGAAGACGTGGAGCGAAGAAGCCAAGCCTACGACGCAGGCGATGACTGTGCAAGCCGGTACGGGTGCCAAGGCCAAGCCTGGCTGCAACTGCGTCCCATGCGACTACCCTATGCGGCAGGCAACGAACGTGGACCTGACGGTGAAGCAATAAGAGTTGAGCAATGGAGGTTTGCGTGTGGATGCTATAGGCAAAGTTGTGAACTTGAGCGGATTGAAATTCAATTGCAAATGTAAGGATGCCCGTTCAATCTGCCGAAGCTGCATACGATACGCTGTACCCTCGCCGTGGAGCAGGCATGTCATCTGAAAAACTGCAAAAGGCCCTTTCCTGGGCGTCTTATGTGTTCGCCTTCTGTATAGCCGTTCTGCTGGTCCTGATCTTCTGGCAGGCAAGAACGGATTGGCGCGCATGGAAACAGTATAAGCGGGGGCCCGTCCGGTACGTAGACATGCGACCCGGCATACTCGCATGGAAGCAGCCGGTCCTGCCAACACAATACGTACAAGGTAGCTGCGGAGCATGCCATCGAGATGACCTTCACCAGACGCCCCGTCTGAACCATGGCCGGCAGTTGATCGTAAAGTTCAATTGCATCGCATGTCATCAACTTCAGGACATTGATCGCCCCGCCATGCTGGGGCCGGACCTGACCAGCGTGGGGACCAAGGTGAGCCGAGAATGGATCTACAAGTGGCTAAAAGAGCCGCGCACACTCACCGACGCGGATGGCAACGTGACTGTTGACGGCGTGGACACCGATCCACGCATGCCGAAATTCCAACTGAGCGATCAGGAGTTGCGCGCGCTTTCGGCGTACCTGAGCGTGCAGCGGGCAAAGCCAGTTGCGCAGTATAGATTCAGTCCGCGTGTCGTTGCTGCCGTGGCCAGAAAAGGGGATGTGGCGGACCAGGGCAAGATCCGGTTTGACCAGATGTTTTGTGTCACGTGCCATGCGCTTGCCGTTGATCGGGCCGGAGAAACCAAGCTCATCGGAGGAGACATCGGACCCGAGCTGACGAAGGTCGGCAGCAAAGTGAAGCCGGAGTGGCTGGTGGCCTGGTTGCGCGACCCGCAGAGCTATCTGCAGCACACCAAAATGCCGCAGTTTCAGTGGTCCGACACGGACTTGTATGAAGTGACGCAGTACATCCTAAAACGGCTTACTGATCCGGACCTATTGAAGGATATACCGCAGTTGGGGGTGCCCACCGATGCAGAGATACAACTTGGACGGCAGTTGTTTGTCGAAAAGGGCTGCGCCGAGTGCCATGTAATCCGGGGAGTTACCCCGCGCAGCAACTTCGGCCCCGATCTTTCCGCGTTCGGCATGGCGGCAGGCCCTTATCTCGTTCAGGTCAAGGTGGCACGTAAACAGCGAGAGCCTTTGCATTTTGTTAAAGGGAATGTATCGCAACTTGACATCAGTGTGTCGAAAGTTCCGAAGTTCATGATTTCTTACATCCGGGCGAAAGTAACTGACCCGGTTTCCGTCAGCCCTGAGACGCACATGCCCCAATTTCATATGAGCCAGGCCGACCTGGACGATTTAACGACCGCTTTGCTCAGCATGAGCGGCCCTCCAATCACGAGCAGTACGCAGAAATCCTTGATCGTTCCGCGTCCGCACCCGGAATTTCATCCGGATGGCCAATTTCAGCAACTCTACCATCGGTATAAGTGCTATGTGTGCCATTCGTTCAACGGATATGGTGGAACTTTGGCGCCAAGCCTCTCGTATGAGGGCAGCCGGTCGCAACACGAATGGCTGATCGAATTCCTACAGAATCCTCAAACGCTTCGCCCGACACTCACGGTGCGAATGCCGGAGTTCAATATGTCAAAAGAGGATGCAACCACGATTGCAGATTATCTGTCGGCCTCGCTTCGGAACCCGCATGTGGACCCCACAGCGATCGATGAAAAAGAATTTACGCCGCAGATGGCGGAGCATGGGAAACAACTCTACGAGGCAAAATATCAGTGCCAGTCTTGCCATACGATTGGCGCCTCCGGGGGGTATGTCGGCCCAAGCCTGAACAATGCGGGCAACTGGCTGACTCCCGCGTGGATGGAGGCGTGGTTGCACGACCCTCAGGCATTGGTCCCGGGCACAATCGAGACACGACATTCCTTTACTGAAGATGAGGTCCGGGACTTGACCGCATATTTGCTGACATTGAAGCAGGCCCCGGCATCGGGGAGCGCTGCATCTGCCGCGATAGCGGGAGGGGGAGGGGGAGAATGAAGTATCTGCTGATTTTCTTCTCGGTGACGGTTGGATGTCTAGGGCTGGCCGCATACGTGATGAAGCGCTTTCCCAACCCGCCATGCTGGTGCTGGTCGCGGGGTCAGGGCGCGATCGTTACAACGGTGCCGCATCCTGCATGGCATCAGTACGCCTCGTTTGGTTCCTATGGAACTGAGACTGACTGGAACGACCCGCAACGCATCATTTCTCTGAATTATCATGAGGCACACGGTAAGATCATTTTCTACCAACAGTGTGTATGGTGCCACGCGGACTCTACGCCGGCCGGACCTTCCAATCGCTCCAACGTCACGCCTACGCCTCCGCTGATGAACGATGGGACCGTGTTCAATGGAATGAGCGACGCGTCGCTGCAACGGATCATTACGCTGGGAGGAAGAGCTATGGGGAAATCGGCCATGATGCCGCCCTACGGCAAGTCGCTGACGCAGGACGACATCAGCAATCTGATTGCTTATATGCGGGCCATTGCCGTGCCGTCGTATCGCAATTCGTCGAGCGGGTCCCCCCGGGACCGGAAAAATAAGCCTTCATGAGATGCGTCGCCCGGCTTTTCAGCGCCGTACGCCTGCCCGTCACCGGGGGTCTGCTTCTTGGCATGACGGCAGCGGCATTCGGCCAGGTGGCTCCAGGTGGAATACTGAATCCAAAGTTGAAAGCCGACGAAGCCAAGTATTTTCCGCAACTCCAATCCCTCCAGCAATCGATTGCCGCGACGAAATTCCCCTATCCTTTCAAGCTGGCCCGCTATTTGAACGCAAAACCTGGCCAACGAGCGGCGTCCGATCGCAACGGGATCGAATTTGTTTACTTTAAAGGTCGAGAGGTATTGAAGATCTCCGGGATTTATCAGGCGGCCTTCAACTCGACGCAGCTTTCGGAGAACGAGCGCGCCAGTCGGACCTTTCAAGAAGTGGTTGTTCCCATCCTGCGACTGGTCGCACAGCAAATCCCCGCGAACATCGACTGCGATGGTATCGGCTTTGAAATCGTTTACGACACGCGAGATGCAAACCAGGTCTACGACTTCGAGGGCCAAGAGGTCTTAACTGTCGTGTTCGGCCGGAAGGACGCATTTTCCTATCCGACTGTGTCCGGGAATACGCAACGGCAGGAGATTCTCAATCGTTCGGACATTTTTGTGGATGGCAAGGATTTCGGTCTTGCGCTAGGCCAGAAGGTCCCGCTCAACGTACAGGCACTTGAGCGCTCGGTCCCGCGTCAGGAGCGGACACAGCCTTCCCCTATTTCAGCAAGTCCCGCTTCTACTCCTAGGAACGCCGCTTCTTCAGTTGTGGCCCTTTCGGGGGTTGCACAATCGAAGTCCGATGTGAAGCCTCCAACAACAGCGGATGCAATGCAGTTGCAGGCGCAGTTTCAGCCGCAACTCAATGCGATGCTGAAAGCAGATGGAACAAGGTTTCATCTGATGGAGGGCGCGCCGCCTGTATTTGAAAGTCGCGGCGATCAGACAGTTTTACATCTCACGATGCGAAATACCCTGTCCTTCGAGACGGTCACGAGTTCAATTTATAAGCGTGCCGCTCAAACTTTCGATCTTTTTCTTGCGCCGGAGTTGAAGGGCTTGCTGAAGGAACTGCCGCCAAACGCGAAATACGACTCGCTCGACATTTCCGTACGCAACCGCCTCGGGGCAGAGAAGTCTCCTTCTGAAACTGTCGATTACATTTGTCCTCTGAACTCCATTCATTCCTTCGTCGAGAATAAAATTACCAGTCAGGATGTCATCAACCAGAGCGTTGTTCTGGTGAACGACGTGCGGATTGTCCTCAATTTACAGCTTGTCGAGTAGGACATCCATTGAGAAATACCTTACAGCCAAGCTATACATCCGCGCATAAAACCGACACCAAGATTGCTCTCCAGGCGATTATGCCCGAAGTATACGAGCCCATCCCTGGCGAAATGGTCGCGTATGGTCTGAGTCTTGAGAATTCCGACTTCGGCAATGGCGCTTTGTCGGTCCGCGCCTACCCGAGCGCGAAGTCGCTCTTGCACGAGAGCAGTACCTTGCACGACACGAGAACAGCCGAGATGGGTATCCGCTTGACTCACCATGACCCAAGAGGTTGTGTTTTGCCGCCGGTGGCGTCGTCTGGGTGAACGATTTGGAAGCGCGTGACCGGATCGATGGCGACTGCTTGCTGGGCCAAGCGAAAGAAGAGCTTGCCCCGGCTCTTTGACTTCCGCCGATTGAAGCGGAATGTGAACTCATCCAGTTAGTAGTCGAGGTGTTTGTGGCTGACCGCTCCCGGATGCGTGCCCAGCAGCCACCTCTTAAGCAAGGAAATCACCAGGTGAACCCGCGGCAGCAGCTCCGAAGCAGCCTCCTTTTTCCCCTTGAGGTAGGTGACCTCGTGAACGAAGCCCTTGCCCTCCAGCGGCAGATATCCCAACCAGCCGTCGGTGTGAACCACACTGCCCGGTGCGGCAGAGTCCTGGGCAAACGGAATCAGGCTGGCCGAGGAGGCATTCGGGATTTGGCGCATAGAACGGACACCAAGGATGATAGCGCGGCGTTTTTGAGTTGGGCGGCTTTCTTCGCTAGGCTGCCTGGAGGAGCTTGGTGGAACTGCTGTAAGAAATAGCCTCAACTGCTTCGCTATCGGGTTGGATGCTCAGCCCATTTGATCTCTTGGGACGGATGTTCCCGTGGCCCATTCTCCATCTCCATCGGAAGAGTCATCCCTGGGATTCATCTCCAGGGGGTGTCGATTCGGAAATCAGCCGCAAAAGCCCGTCAATGAGCGCAAAATCGCCAAATCGCTCATTGACTGTGCTTCTCCTTAGAACCGAGATGGAATTGCTTCCTGCAAGGCGACTGCGCGGGATCGACCTGCCTCAATTAGGGAAACTCTGATTAAGTGCCGCGTGCACAGCCTGATTGGATAGAGTTGTAGCTGGAGGCAAAGGGCGATGCGGCAGCAGACACTGGGGGTGGCGGCGGACGGTAGTTTCGAGAAGTATCGCAAGCCGACGCGGCGCGAGATATTTCTGGCGAAGATGGACCGGATCGTGCCCTGGGCACAACTGGTAGGGCTGATCGAGCCGTGGTATCCGAAGACCGGCAACGGCCGCCGCCCGGTGGGAGTGGAGCGGATGCTGTGCATGTATTTTCTTTAGCAGGGGTTCAGCCTGTCGGACCCGGCGGTGGAGGAAGCGCTCTATGAATCGGCCTCGATGCGACAGTTTGTCGGCATCGATCTGGGCCAGGAGCCAGTGCCGGACGAGACCACGATTTGCAGGTTCCGCCATCTGCTGGAGAAGCATGAGCTGGGCGGCAGGATGCTGGACACAGTGAATTATCACCTGGGCGAACGCGGCATCCAGATCGCGACTGGCACCATCGTCGACGCGACCATTCTGCACGCGCCATCCTCGACCAAGAACAAAGCAGGCCAGCGCGATCCGGAGATGCAGCAGACGAAAAAAGGAAACCAATGGTACTTCGGAATCAAGGCGCATATAGGCGTGGACTCGAAGTCGAAGCTGGTGCATTCGGTGGCGACCTCGGCGGCCAGCGTGGCGGACAAACATATGCTGCCCGACCTGCTGCATGGCGAGGAGAAGAAAGTCTGGGGCGACGGCGCCTATCAGGGACAAAGTCAAACTATCCGCGAAGCCGCTCCCATGGCCCAGGACATGACCCCTCGCCGGACGAAGTACAAGAATTATGTGGACGAGTTACAAAAGAAAAAGAACACGACTAAGTCCAGAGTAAGGGCCAAAATAGAACATGTCTTCCGCGTGCTGAAGCGGCAGTTCGGATTCGACCGGGTGCGCTACCGCGGCCTGGCCAAGAACCACAATCGGCTGTGCGCCTGCTTCGCCCTGGTGAATCTCTACAACCACCGCAAACGGCTACTTGTGCAGAGGGCGTAGTGTGCCCGGAGGCAGGCAATGGGCCTCGTGAACTTCAAATTTAATCTGCCGGAGCATCGCTTTCTGTCATGTTTTCTGGCACACAGCTTGCAGGCAGCCGCTTGCGCATCGTCGCCCGTCAAATCAACCACCTGTGCAGAGGCTCCCTAGCTCGTTTTCAAAATTGCAGCCTATTGAAAATGGACTGCTTCCGCAAAGATTGAGTATAAGATGTGTCCGGGTTGGTGGGGAATCACTCCGGGCGCAGTACGACTTGGCTGCTCGACGCCGTGACCCTACCAGGTGTGGTCCCGCTTTCGCTCGACATCTTCTTTGATTGTGCACAGGGCATGGTTCCACACGACGTCGTGTACGAACTCGGGAAACAATAATCTGGCGCCCTTCCACATCATCCGACTCGCGAAGCCCTTGCCTTTCTTGTAGTCGAACTCCGCGTAAATGGAGAGCCTGCGGTTTCCGTCCGTGGTCGGTGCGACGTTGAAGATGAGCTTCCCGTGGTCTACAAGCCCCTCGTCGGCCTGATAGAGCAGGGTCTCGAAGCGAACTCTGTTGGTTAGCCGCAGTTCCGCGCTCAACTGCACGAACGGCACCGTGTATCGAATCGTCGATCCCACCTGGTTGGGCGCTCCCTGAATCTGTCGCATGTCGACGATTCGCAGCTTGAGGAACCTTGCATTGGGTTGGCCGAACTTGGCGAGTTTCTCCAAGATCTCTTCCTCGGAACCCCGGATCTTGATCCAGTACATCCGTTCGAAGTCCGGCGATTTGTCAAGTTCCATTCCCAGACCTGACGCAAGGTGCTCCCTTAGCGATTCGCGCTTCTCTTTCAGCACGACTGTCGGATAGCGTCCGTACTGCCCCCATTGCACGCCTAAAAGCATCTCGAACGCCACGTTCCTTAACGTAATCACCGCACCGGCGAGAACGGATCGCAGCACATCGTAGCCGCACATCTCCCGGAACACTTCCCGATAGTCGGCCGTGCCGCTGGCGATCTTCCACAGCACTACGCTTAGGGGCCGACTCCGCTCGTCACGCACCTTGTACTCGGTGGCAAACGCCTGGTACATAATGCGGCTCAATACGGGCATGGTGAACGCTACCCGGCTCACGGCAAATACTATCCGTCCGAAGCGATTGTCAGCCACCAGCCATTTGACGGTTTTCCCGTATCCCCGGGAGAGAGCCTGCTTATCGATTCCCTCATGGAGCACGGCCTTCGCCAGCTGGCTCGCCGTCTCGTGGGCTGAGTAGAGACCGTCTTTGTTCAATCGCGACCCGACGGCGTCACCGATGATGGCAAACCGGTCGCCGAAAGGAAATGCCGCAGTGCCCACGGTCATCCTGGGAGCACAAACGCAGGCGAGGGGGGCTGCCGCGATGCCTGGCAAGATGCTGTCAATTTGCGGCAACGTCAGGAAATCGTGGACGATCTGCCGACTGTCTCGTGGCAAGACCGCCTCGTCTATGCACTTGCCGATCAGGGCGACGGTTAAGAATCTGCCCTTGGGAATGAGCGCAGTATGCTCAACGGTGAGGTGTTTCGAGCCGTACTCGATGAAGTAGATCTCCCGATTCATGTTGCGTTTGAGAAAGTCCTCACCCACATCGAGCTCGAAGATGAGGGCCCTTCGGGTCTTACCGGGAACGAACGACGGATTCAACCGCTTGACGGAGGCGATGAGCCCATCGGCACTATAATCTGAGCCATAGTGCGCATTGATTCCGGTTGCGATACTCACGAAGCTGGCATCGAGCGAGACCTTCTCTCCGGATGGCGTCTTTATCGTGAGTTCGGGCATCCCTGACGCACCGTAGGCAATCGTCTGGACTTCGCCGTTCAGGATGCGCGCGCCTTCTTTAACCGCTTCACCGAGCAAAAACCCATCGAACCCCGTGCGTCTGCCAGGCCTCCTGCGGGGTAACGACCCCCTGAATACTGAGTACATCTGCTTGTCGTTGGGAACTCGAAGACGGAGGTTCTTCCACTGCCCGTGTATCCAGACGTAGTCGATGCGCTCTTGGATGATCTCCGCCGGAACGACTAGGCCGCATTCTTCGAGGATCTCATTCAACCTCGGTGAGATAAGGCCTGCGCAGAAGCTGCATCCCGTGCATTGAAAGTCGTCGAAGTTCAGGTGGGACGGACCCCGTTTCTCGACGATGACAACCTCGATGTTTCGATCGAGCTGCTTGGCTTCGCGAAGAAGATGGATGGCGAAAAACGAACCCGCAGGTCCACCGCCGACGATGGCGACGCGATCGCCGTTCACGAGGCTCGTTGATTGAACCGGAATTCTCATTTTGCTTCCCCGGCCAAGAGAAAATATACACCCGATTGCCTGGCTCGCAATCGTTTATGCATTCGTTCCAAGGGCAAAGACCCGATAGTGCCCTTCAGGATCTTTGCCCGGACCAATAAGTCATCCTTTGCTCCCTTTCGAAGTGATTTCACGGACTCTTTCTCAGCAACTTCCTACCATCGTCCAGAGCTTTCTCGACGTTCGCATTCAGGTGTTCAATGGCACTTTGGAAGACGCATTCCGTCATTGGTACAAAGGCTTTCGGCCTGTCGCGAACCAAACCCACCTGGCCCTTTCAGCATGATCACCCTACAACTTTGCACACTCTCGATCAAAACGTTTTCTGTCACTGTCAATCCTGGCTTTGAAGTCCACGCCAATCCCGGGCAGAAAAAGTACCCTTTTCTGGTACGCCGACGGCCTGATGATATGGTGGATCACCCAACCCCAGCCGAGGGTGCCCAGGGTTCGAGCCAATGCGTTGGATCGTAACCAATAATCCATCGTTTGCTACCGATGCTTAGGCTCTTCAAAACTTCTCGAAGTGTTCCCAGGCTGACGACAAAGCCAACGCCGATTTGCTCGAAGTCGAATTCCGCAGGTACTTTCATGCCGATAGAGACCTAAGAGGCATTCCCGCACAGGCACAGTCGGCAGCGATAATGCTCGTCGCTGCTCCGTACAGCGTCGTCGGGCAGGCCAAAAATGCGAAGGATCTTATGCACCACCTTCGATTCTTCGAGGATGCATTTATCCGCATACAGAATGTATTGACCTGCCCTCGCATCGAAAACAATTCGTCCACGGGGCAAGTCTTCGTATTCGGTGTCCGCAGAGATGATCCCCGCACGTTGAAGTTCGGTCCAGTATTCCAGATGGCTTTTCGCATGGCCCAGGCAATCGCCGTAGGCTTCCGCACTTGAAACGGGCGTGGCGTCGAAAATAAGCTTTCCATCTGCGAGCCAAAAGATTCCAACCTTTGGTTCGCGACCGATGTTTTCTCTGATATTCATATATGCTGCACCTGGCGTCGATTGCAACTGTTGCCGTCAATTTCCCCATTCTGCTTATGCCGGTCCCCAATGCTTGGGCTCTGCTTGGTCTCTAGAGTTAGTCGATAGGCTTGAAATCGTCAAGCACCTGACACAATACCGGTGGACCACAGTCCTCGTCCTTCAATTCTTGAAAGACCTGGCACGCTTTCATGCCGTCCTCATTGTGTGCCTCGACCTCCTCCATCGAATAGAAATCCTTGTTGCACCACAGACAAAACCCAATCGTTCGCTTTCCTTCTTCATCCGTGAACATCGTGCTTTGCGTCTCGACTTTATCGACTGACAAATTGTTCGCACCCATCTCGGCCATTTTCCGGAGCTGTTCTTCTCGATGCTCTGGGCAGGCCAACAGCTCTATCGAGCATTCGCTGTGATCGCCGTCCTCCATCGGAACTCCGTGTGTGAGACACATGCAAATAGACGGCTCGGTGTCGCCAGCTAGCGGACGCAGGGCGGTCCCTTCGCATTCCCACTCATGCCCAGCAACGTCGCAAAAATGATGGTGACTCATGTTTCTCCTTTGTTGTGCAATCGATCGCGGCATTTTCTGCCGGGGGTGGGTTTACGCAGTGACACTAGCAGCTCCGCTATGACGGTCAAAGCGAAGGAAGGGTTAATCCTGTCGCAATCGATCCATCAACGCCTTTCGGATCGGTTGGTAAAAACATTCCATGTCTGTGAAAGGATCCTCCAGCATCCGCCCAGCTTCCATGTAGAGCCCTGTATCTATCGCCGAAATAACTGAGGGTTCCAAGAGCATAACCAGCCCATCTATCCCGGTGATCGGCTTCGAGTCATTCAACACTGGAACATCAAAGTAGAGGGTATTGAGCCGATCGACGCAACCTGGATCTCCGTGCCCAATTGTCAAGACGTGGGTTTCTAACGCATCGTTCGGATCACACGCAATCCACCAACGCTTCCCTCCGACGCTCACGCCTCGGAGAACCTCGCGAAGCGTTCCCAGTCCCACGACAATTCCGACGCCGATTTCATCAAAGTCGCTTCGTGAAAGTGCTCTCATACATACGCTCTACAGCGCTCAATTCAAAAAAGAGAGATTTTTATTGTGAAAATAATTTCCCCTGTTTTGAATTGAGCGTTGTCAATAACAAAGTAAAACCAGGCCAGAGTTTCAGAGGAAAAGTCGGCCAGTGATGATGGCAGCGCTGTAGGGATATGCGGGGAGGAAGGCGTCTGAAGCGTAGCAAAAGACGCCATCCTCCCCGCGGCGTGTGGGCGATGGGCAGGGATTGTGATTTATGCGGTGGCGGGTTGGGATTTCTGCTTGCGTTTGCTCTGCTTGAGCCGGTAGCTGTCGCCGTTCATCTCCAGGATGTGGACATGGTGGGTAAGCCGGTCCAGCAGTGCGCCGGTCAGGCGTTCCGAGCCGAGGACCTCGGTCCATTCCTGAAAGGGCAGATTGGATGTGACCAGGGTGGAACTGCGTTCGTAGCGCTGGCTGAAGACTTTGAAGAGCAACTCGGCTCCAGTCTTCGACAGCGGCACGAAGCCCAGTCCATCGACGATCAGCAGTTCGTAGCTGGCCAGTTGCTTTTGCAAGCGCAGCACCTTCTTCTCGTCGCGGGCCTCGATCAGTTCGCTGACCAGAGCGGCGGCGGTGGTGAAGCGCACGCGATGGCCATGCTGACAGGCGGCCAGGCGAGGGCCAGCGCGATGTGTGTTTTGCCTGTGCCGCTGTTGCCATTGGTACAGCGTGCCCTATACCTGCATTGGCCAGAGCGTGGAAATCCGGGCGACCGCTCACACCATTGAGATTGGCCTCAAAGGAAGATGTGTGGCAAGTCACGCACGGAGCCCTGTCCCTGGAGCGAAAACAACCAACCCGCATCATTACTCTGCGAAGCATTTCGACTACGTCGAGTGGACCCCCGAAGCGGCTCTTATAGAAGCGGAGCGGATAAATCCAGTTTGTTCCGCGTTGCTCAAAGAAATCTTTGCGACAAAACGAGATCGCAATCAGCAAATGCGGACTGCATCCGGGCTGATGAAACTCACTCGTGTTTATCCCCTTCCGCGCGTGGTACAGGCCTGCAATAGGGCGCTGGCCACGGGCTCCTATGCCCTCAGTCATGTGCGCAACCTGCTGCAGAACAAGCGCGAAGCGCTCACGCCGACGGGCACGGCGCAAGTTCGCGTCGTCACCGAACACCCCAACCTGCGCACCAGTGCCGAATATGCACTCAAACTTGTCCACGCCAGGAGCTCTCAATGAATGAACAAACAAAATCGAAACTTGCACAACTCAAGCTCTTTGGAATCCTGGAAGGAATTGAGTCGCAGGAAAGCAGTTCCCACGCTATCCAGCTGCCATTCGAGGAACGGCTGACGCTTCTCGTCGATCATGAGATGACATACCGGGAAAATCGCAGATTGCATACTCTGCTAAGGATGGCCAAGCTGAAGGACCGCGGCCGTCTTGAGGACCTGCGCTTCTTACCGGACCGCAATATCGATCGCGCACTCATCGCGAACCTTTCCACTTGCGGCTGGATCGGCAAGGGCATCAATGTTCTGGTCACCGGAGCAACAGGCACCGGCAAGACGTTCCTCGCCTGTGCCCTTGGCCACCAGGGTGCATTCGCGGAAACCCGGTGCAGTTCTACAAAGTGAGTTTGTTGTTGGATGAACTGGAACAAGCCAAAATCGACGGAACTCTGCGCAAGAAGCTGGCGTTCGTCAACCGTTGCGCTCTCTTGATCCTGGATGACCTGGGCATCAAGCCCCAACTTTCGCCGGCAGAGGCGGAACTCTTGCTGGAAGTGCTCGACGGCAGATGGGGATCCGTCGCGACCATCGTAACCAGTCAGTTTCCTTTGGATACCTGGCATAAATATCTTTGCGCTGCAGATCCAACCGCGGGCGATGCGTTGACCGACCGACTATTGACGAACGCCGTACGCCTGGAGCTGCGGGGCGAGTCCCAGCGGCAACTCAAAACGCCCAATCTCGATTGACAATCTTGCATACGCGTACCGAAAATGGGGGCCGTCAATCGGCCCCCATTTTCACACTCTCCGTGGCCAACTCCATTGGAATAGGTGGCCAGATAACTCTGGAATGCCTGGCCAAATAATCCTGGAATGAGTGGCTACATAAAATCGGAACGGGTGGCCAAATTCCTCCGGTGCATGCATTCTGGACACTCCAACTGACACTCCAACCTGGAACAGCCAATTTCAAAGGCAAATCTGGTCTTAATAGGCGCGTACCTCATGAATTCAGAACCACTTTATTGCACCCTATCGCCTAAGGTTCTTAGCCAAGCTTCTGAGTATTTGAAATGGGATCCGCTGGTCTCAACTTCGCCAGCGAAACTCCTGTCTCAATGTGATGGCCGCGAGCGCTTGGCATGGCTGGATACGCACCGCACGGAATTGGAACAAGATATCTCCTTGGTGGGCACGCCGATTTTCTCTTATGCGCTTGGGAATGCGAAGACTTATGAGCAGATCGTCGCAGATCTGGCAGCCCAACTCGGAGTGACAGTTCACACGGGTGCAGGCACAGCGGAGATCGAAACCAAGCTAATCGAAAAACTGTGGTCCGATGCACTCTCCCGGATGACTGACAGAGAACGCGAGGCGCTACTCTCAAAAGTTGAAGCAATCGCAGCCAAACGTGGGCCCTCGGCCAAAAAGGACATGGCAGGTTTTGCTGGACTCGCCGCGGCACAAATGTCCGGATTCGGCGCGTACCTCATGGGTTCTACCCTGCTTGGAGCACTGAATTCTGCGCTTGGATTGGGGATCGGCTTCGGGGCCTTTACTGGCCTCTCGGGCGCAATTTCTATATTGATTGGACCTGTCGGCTGGGCCGCTCTGGGGCTCTACACGATCAAGAAATTTGACGGTCCAAACTACAAGAAGCTGCTTCCCGTTGTTATTCTTGTCGCGGCGGAACGCGCAGCTGCAACCGACGCCACGATCACAAATCACGCACGGGAAGCTCAAGTCGCTTCCGAAAAGCTGACGCGCATAAGAGTTAAATGTCGCTGAGGTCACGCCTCTGTCGAAGAGTTTGTGGAGACAACTGCAGCAGCGAAGAGCAGGCGCGTGAATTGCTGGCCATGCTCCAGCATCGGTTTGCGGAACGCAAGTTGCAACTCCATCCGCAAAAGACCAAGATCGTTTACTGCAAGGATGCGAATCGACGAGGCAATTATCCGGAGCAGCGTTTCGACTTTCTGGGCCATACGTTCCGGCCCCGTGGAGTGAAGAACCGCTCTGGTGAGTTTTTCATCAGTTTCTCTCCCGCGGTCAGCGTGAAGGCGATCAAGGCGATGCGCCAGGTCCTGCGTCGCTGGAAGTTGCCGCATCGGGGCGATCTTGCTACAGAAGACCTCGTGAATTGGCTTCAACCAGGTGTTCGAGGTTGGATCCACTACTATGGGCGATTCTGTCCGTCTACACTGTATCGGGCGCTGCACATGGTCGACGAGCTTCTGGTTCGCTGGGCGCGACGCAAATACAAATGGCTCAGGATGCATACGACGCGGGCGTGGGCTTGGCTGGAACGGCTAACATCGCGACAGCCCGATCTGCTTCCGCACTGGCAACTTGCAGCTAAGGTTGGGCGATAGGAGCTGGATGAGTCGAGAGGCTCACGTCCAGTTCTGGGAGAGCGCGGAGGTGCAATCGTTCCGCGCCACTCGACATTGCATGGTCATGCTCCAAGACTCACGGATGAAAATATCCTGATATACAGGGATGGAAAGACGTCACCGTGTACACCCCATGTACACTTTTAGAGCATTTTCTGTTTTACCGTAGACCATTGAGAGCCAGCCTGAACCAAGCTTGTGCATTGTCAGCAGTGATCCGTGGCAGGGCTTCAGTGATGGC
>JAJXZK010000416.1 GCA_021780095.1 Acidobacteriota bacterium
GAAACCCTCGATCAGGCCATCACTGAAGCCCTGCCACGGATCACTGCTGACAATGCACAAGCTTGGTTCAGGCTGGCTCTCAATGGTCTACGGTAAAACAGAAAATGCTCTAGACATTGTGCACAGGGAAATGCTAGATTGCCATTTCTCGGAGGTTTGCGGGTTAAAGGGATTTTCTGTTCTAGATTTGGGGGGCTCTCTTGAATTACGTTCGACGATTGTTTCTTTCTATATTGCTATGTTCTGGGCTCAGTTTTGCACCGCAACTGAGTTCATCTCCGATTCCTACATCGTCGTATGACGTGGTCGTTTACGGCGCGACCGCCAGCGGCGCAATGGCGGCAATGGCAGCTGCGCGTGAGGGAATGCGTGTCGTGTTGCTTGAACCTGGAAATCATCTGGGAGGAATGTTGACTGGTGGCCTCTCTGCTACCGACGTTGGCAATACCGCCGTGATTGGCGGAGACGCCTTGGAGTTCTTCGAGCGGGTCGGCCATTACTATGACATGCAGCAATATGATCAGAAGGTTTCCTGGAGGTTCGAACCCCATGTTGGCGAAGCCACCCTGCGGTCCATGCTGCAGGACGCGAACGTGGACATTCGCTTCCATGAGCGTATGCGTGAAAAGGATGGAGTACAAAAATCCGACGGCCGAATTCTTACGTTGACCACAGAAGATGGTGATATCTGGAAGGGAAAGGTCTTCATCGATGCGACGTATGAAGGCGATTTGATGGCTGCCGCGGGCGTATCGTTCGCATGGGGAAGAGAAGGCGTTGCCCAATACGGAGAGAGCCTGGCAGGTGTTCGAGCAGAGACTCCGAGCCATCAATTCAAGTTCAAATTGTCCGCATATGGCACGGACGGAAAGCTACTGCCTGAAATTAGTCCGGTGCCGATGGCGCCACCAGGAAGCGGGGATCATGAGGTCCAGGCCTACAATTTCCGATTGATCTTGACCCAGGATTCCGCCAACCTTATTCCGTTTCCGCAACCGGAGAATTACGATCCGCACGAATATCAGTTGCTCGAAAATTATATTCGCGGATTCCAGCAACAATACGGCCGCCCACCTCGGTTGAATGAACTGACGAACCCAGTTGGGATTCCCAATCACAAAGCCGATTTCAACAACAACGGACCCTTCTCGACCGACTACATTGGCAAAGACTGGACGTTTCCGAATGCCTCCTACGCGCAACGACAGGCGATCTGGCAGGACCACACCGACTACACGAAGGGATTCTTCTACTTCCTGGCGCATGATCCTCAGGTTCCCCAGCAGTTGCGGAACGAGGTGAATACGTGGGGGCTCGCCAAAGATGAATTTATTGATACCGATCATTGGCCGTTCCAACTTTATATTCGTGAATCGCGTCGCATGGTTGGTGAATACGTCATGACCCAGAAAGACGTACAAACCGAACGCAGGAAGGTCGATACGATCGGGATGGGGTCCTACAACATCGACTCTCACAATTTCCAACGTGTTGCGATGCCGGACAGGAGCGTGCAGAACGAGGGTGATACTGAGATCCATGTCCAGCCCTATCAGATTCCCTATGGCATCCTCGTCCCAAAAATGCGTCAGGTTAGCAATCTGTTGGTTCCGGTCTGCGTTTCTGCCAGCCACGTGGCCTATTCTTCTTTAAGGCTGGAGCCGCAGTACATGATCATGGGGCAAGCTGCAGGTGTTGCTGCAAGCGTGGCAGCGCGCACGGATACTCCAGTGCAATCCGTTGACATCAAGATGATTCAGCAAAAGTTACTCCGTCAAGGAGCGATCCTGGATTTGGCGCAACCTGAAGCTACAAATACCATGTCGCGCTAACCAAGTTGCGCCATTAGTTCTTTTAAGGCGGAGTGAAGAGTGCGAGTGGCAGCAGCGGGTCCGTCGATTGACCAGTGATTCCGGACCCGTTGATTCAGATCGGAGGAGCATATCGCCGCTCGGCGTATCTGAACGAATCGACTGAGCCATTGGCACCGAACACTATCGATCAACCAATTTGGGCTGGTGGGGTTGCCGACGGCTGGCGAAGCTGGTATCAACCTCCAGCGCCAGGTACTCCCGCGTATAGGCATCGACCACGCTCAACACGCGAATCGCGCGGCCTGCCGCAATCGAATCGTGCGCAATATCCAGCGCCCACTCCGGGTTGGCGGCCGTGTACTGGGCCTCGCTCACATCCATACCGCCGTACTTCGCCTTCCAGGCGTAGATGGTGTGCTTCGAAAACCCGCACTCCCGCGCCACGTCCTCGACCTTCCGGCCCGCCTCCACCTGTTTCAGCGCAGCGATCATCTGCGCCTCCGTATGCTTGCCATTCGACATGCTCCGCCCTCGCTCCTGAATACGAAAATCGTACTCGGTTGTGTGCGGATTTAGGGGAGCAGGCCAGTCACCCTCTTCACTGATGACATCGCTAAGCTCAATCGGCAACTCAGCGGTGACGTGTCCAAGACATCGGCTCTGGAAGTTGGCCATATTGCCGTCCGAAGATCAGGGTATTGCGATGACAGGCATTTCCCAATAAATGGTTGAAACTAAATATGATATGCGAAATGCCTTAACCGAGAGCCCCCAAGAGTCCTAGCATTTATGAACTCGTATGGCATAATTGCAATGTGTTTATCTCTCGTCAGATCCAGCCACAAGTGTCACGCCTGCTCGAGCAGTTTCCCGCCGTAGCGATACTTGGACCTCGGCAGGTCGGCAAAACGACGCTCGCGACAGCGTTAGCGGATTCCCTGGGAGAGCAGGCCCTGTATCTAGACCTTGAACTGCCATCGGACCGAGCCAAATTGGCGGAACCGGAACTTTACCTGACACAGCACGAAAACCGGCTCGTAATCCTGGATGAGATCCATCGCGTTCCTGGGATATTCGAAACCCTGCGCAGCTTAATCGACCAGCGGCGCCGCAAAAGCAAGCCAGCGCGTCATTTCCTTTTGCTTGGTTCGGCATCGATGGACTTGTTGCACCAGTCGGCAGAAAGCTTGGCTGGGCGACTAGCCTACCAGGAGCTTGCTGTTTTTTCGCTGAATGAAGTTGCAGGGATAGGTGATGCTTCCACGGACCGGCTTTGGACTCGTGGCGGATTTCCCGACAGCTTTCTTGCTGCCGGCGACCAAGCTAGCTTCACATGGCGCACAGCTTTTATTCAGACATACCTTGAACGCGACGTTCCCGCGCTCGGCCCACGTATCCCCGCCGAAACACTGCGCCGATATTGGCAGATGCTCGCGCACAATCAAGGCCAGATGCTCAATGCTGCGCAGCTCGCGAGTGGACTTGGCGTCAGTGGCCACACCGTAGCGCGGTACCTCGATATTATGGTGGATTTGCTTCTGGTACGCCGGCTCCAGCCATGGGCCGCAAATGCAAAGAAGCGACTAGTCCGCATGCCGAAAGTCTATGTCCGTGACTCTGGGTTAGTTCATGCTCTACTCGGAATCCGCAACCAGGAGGAATTATTAGGACATCCAGTTGTCGGCTCCAGTTGGGAGGGGCTCCTCATTGAAAATATCCTGAACGCACTGCCACCGACAGCACGGCCCTCGTTCTATCGCACTTCCGCCGGGGCGGAGATAGACCTTGTGATTGAATTCAGCCCAAAAGAAAAATGGGCGATCGAGGTCAAGCGATCTCTTGGCAGTCCAGCGCCCAGCAAAGGTTTCTACATTGGCTGCGCAGACATTAACGCCACCAGACAGATTGTCCTTTATCCGGGCAGTGAGAGCTTCATGCTGGATGCCAAAACAGAGGTCATGCCATTAAGTAAGGTGCTGTCCGAATTGGGAGGTTGAACGAATGACTTCTCATCCAGTCGAGACACTGCTCACCTGGGTCAAGTCAGGGGAGATCCGACTTTGCGATGTCTAAGATCGCCGCCAATGAGACATACGGCGGCAACATGCTGCGAAAGGCGATTGTACCGCAGGGCTCCTGAATGGTGTCTTCGGGCAGGATCAGGATCGGCACATCGCTCGCTGGCGAACGGTCAAGTACGTGACCACCTTTGAAGAGAAGGTTGACGGGTACACCGAGGTCCATAAGCGGGGACGGTTTTCCAACGAACTTGCGCTTGTCTATGAGGACGGACGCACCCTCGTGCTTACAGACGAAATGAAGAAGGAGAAGAAAGATGCGGAACGCACGATGCCGAGATCGCGGCGGTAACTGCCGCGATCCAGGAAAGCCACCACTTCGACCTATTCTTTCCGGATGGATCGAAGCAACGGATCGGCTTCGGGCCAGAGGCATCCTGCTACAAGGCGAACCTGAGCCTGCCCGAGCGGAAACGCTCCCTGCGGCATCATCTTGCCGGTTTCTTCCTGGCTTCATGCTAATGGCCGCGGGGGCCGTACTTTCATCCTCAACGATGAACCAAAGACGCAGAATCTCGAGCGGGCGACTCTGGTCAGCTTGCTTGGAATACCGTTCTCCGCGAGACTTAGTAACTTCGGGTCAATTGCCTGCCGCTAGACGTTGTTGGCACTGTCACCGGCCGTTACATCGTAGGTTGCACCTGAAACCATTCGGGCCGCGTCGGACGCGAGGAACACGACCACCGGCGCCATCTCTGCCGGATCGATCCACGGCACGCCCAAAGTTGATTTGCTCTGCAGCACCTTACGAGTCGCTTCTTCGTCCATCGCTTTATCGCCGGTTGGCGTGCGTCCTGCCGCCTGCAAAGCTCGAAAAAAGTCTCCAGCATCTCACATACCGTGGTCGGGAGAAGAGCATGAACGCCCAGCCAGTGATAATTGCCGTTATCGAGCCGGGTGATGCGTAAGCTGGAATCGGGAGCGAACCGCTGGCCGCAACAGGGATTAAAAATGCAGGCGCATGAGATACATTGGCATGAATGATGGTGGCCGCACGAATTGATCAGGCGTAAGATGCTGCTTGCGCCGTGCCATGGAAGAATACATTTGCAACGCGGGTCGCCGATGAGCCGAGCGCCACATTTTCCAGGAGCTCTGTGAGCAACGTTTTCTCGAGAATTGTCCGGTCATGGGGAACAGAACCAACCTTTAACCTGGCTGGCCATCTCTGGGTGGTGTGCATGTTTGGTGTGCTCGCCGTCTTGGAGGCCAACAAGATCGGTCTCTATCTGGTGCCGCCATTTGGGGCGACTCTGTCCATTCTCCTTCTTCTCCCTGAGGCTGCGATTGCGCAACCCTACGCTCTGATTGTGGGGTCGGTTGCCAGCGCCTCGGTCGGATCCCTGATAGGCATGTTCGACCGAGGGCTGGGGATGGCAGTATTCGCCGCCATTGTCGCTTTCGGCGTCATGAGCTTAATTCACGCCTTTCACCCCCCTGGCATTGCCCTTGCCCTCTATCCCATCCTGCTTCATACCGGGCACTGGTTCCCCCTGGTCATTGTTCTGCCATTCACCGTCCTTGCGGTGGGATCGGCAGCGGTCCTTAGCAAGTTGATCGACAAATGGCCCGCATATCCGAAGCCGCTGGGCAACGATCCCCCGCATTGAAACAGAGAGTGTCCTGCCAGTAAGGCTGCGCGATTTGCCATAAACACCGCAGGGAACGTCACACCCTGGGGGCCGGATCGTCAGCGAAGTCCGCGCGATGGACCTGTTTCCCTGGTCCCAGAGGGAGCAAGTTCGCTGCCTGATCGAAAGGTTTTGAATACCTATAGGGGGTAAGGGCATCATATATACTGTGAATGGAGGAACATTTATGACAGATACGCTGACGTTATCGATCGACGGAATGCATTGCGGCGCCTGCGTCCGCCGGGTCACAAACGCGCTTCAAGGCGTCAAAGGGGTGACGGTCAACACGGTGGAGGTCGGCTCGGCAAAGGTCGCCTTCGACGCAGACAAGACAGACGCGGAGGAGATTGCGGCAGCAGTAGGCCGTATCGGCTTTCCAGCGCGTATTGGACAGTAATCAGGAGCAATCATATGTCGAGCACCTTACTAGATAGAGCGGCGGCGAAAGAGGCCGCCACCTACACCACAACGAAGGAACGGGTCACGATTCCGGTCAGCGGCATGACGTGTGCCGCGTGTCAGTCTTTTATTCAACGGACGCTAGCTGACGAGGCGGGCGTACAGGACGCCACCGTCAATCTGA
>JAJXZK010000098.1 GCA_021780095.1 Acidobacteriota bacterium
CCCAGCTCCGCCAAGGTCCTTGCTTCGGTGGTCAATGAAGGACGCGCGAAGAAGATATTGGTCTTCCACCTGAAGCGCAAGAAGCAATACAAGAAAATGCAAGGTCATCGCCAGTCCTACACCGAAATCAAGATTGACGAAATTCAGGTCGACGGGCAGAGATTTACCGTCGCCAGCTAAGCGCTCCATCGGTACGCTTGTGAGATTGAAACGCAGCAACATTGAAATTCAAAAGATATTTTCAAGGATTGAGTCATGGCACATAAAAAAGGATTAGGCAGTTCCCGGAACGGACGCGATTCGAATTCGCAGCGTCTGGGAGTGAAGGCATTTGGCGGCGAAGTTGTGACGGGTGGTTCCATTATCGTGCGTCAGCGCGGCACCCGCCTCAAGCCAGGATTGAACGTAGGCATCGGCAGCGACGACACCCTGTATGCCAAGATCGACGGGCGCGTACGTTTTGTGGATCGCGGGCGCACAGGCCGCTTCGTCGCCATCGACCCCCTCACCGCGGAAGCGTAAGGGAGGGGTTTTCCCTAACAAGGATTGACCGAGAAATCTAGTTCCTGCAAATGAAAGTGGCTGACCCTCGGGTCAGCCACTTTTGTGTCTACAGTACTATTCCGCGCGTGTTTAGCTCGCGATCGGTCCCGGCGGACTGACTGCCCGCTGCGGACGACCATTGGGGCCCATCACATTTTCGACCAGGTCAAACACATCAGTCATGAAGGAAGGCGGATAGCTGACTGCAACCTGCCCCGCTGGATTGCCCAAGGTCTGGGCGACATCATTCCAACGCATCAATGGCGAGGTTACAGGCATTGTAACCAGGCGACGCGCCGGCTCCGGCTGCAGGAAGTAGCCTGCCCAGAGGGCGATCGCTCCCAGGTAAACGACCTCATGGACTATGTTTGTAGCGCTTGCAAGGTTCGGCTGATTAGCGAAGAATGCTGAAGTAACTAGATCGCCGACCGCCATCAGGCCGAAACCAAATGTCACCCCGAAGATCCGGCTGCGGAATGGTACCCCCAATGTATTGGAAGCGAAGGCCAGGAAGGTCAACATGCAGAGGGCGAGCACACTCTGAGACCGCATCAAGACCTGAGCTGAAGCCAAAAGAAGGCTCATGCCGCTGGTGTGCGGGGTCATGCCGGAGGCAAAAGCCAGAATCACAGACACCGTGATGGCCCAGAAGAAGATCGGCTGACCTAGTTTTTGCACTCCAGGGATGGAACGGACTGCGTGGCGGAACATCTCATGCAGCACGCGGAGAATCAGTATCGCGCTGACGCCGAAAGAGACCCAATATACGTAGAAATACACGTAGTAGGCATGCACGCCGCTGATGAGGTGCAGACCGTTTAATGAAGCATCTACAAATTGGATTGTCTGTGTGACAGCGCCGAAAACTAATAGCTGCCAGAACGCTGGATAGATTCTGCTCTTCTGTGCCTTGTAGACGCACACCAGCGCCACGGTAAGGAAAAGGGCTTCGAGAAACGTAGGGAGAGCTATATGTAACCAGACGGACATGGGGTTCGCTCCAAGTGAGCCTGAAGAATACCGCAGGCGAAGCCACCCCGCAACAATAAAATTGCGTTTGTCCCAAATAGGGATTACCTTGGTTTCGAGTTACTTATTGAATCCGCAAGCTTTCCCAGGCTCGCACATCGGTACCGGACATACACTATTGCTCGCCACCATGGTGGCGTTCGGTGTGGTTGCGGCGGATTTGGAGGCCAGCATATGATCGGCGGCGAATCCGGTAATCAGCATTCCGAGAACGAGGGCTCGAACGGCGATTTTCATAATGGTGATCCTTTTGTAGCACCTTATTTTCTGTTACTGGTTGAATCCACAAAGAGTTCCCGGTTCACACATAGGCACCGGCGATGCGCTGTTGCTCACTACCATGGTGGTAGCTGGGGTCGTTGCGATAGACTTGGAGGCCAACATGTGGTCGGCAGCGAAGCCAGTAATCAGCATTCCGAGAACGAGGACGCGGACTGCAGCGTTCATGGTAGGGTGTCCTTTAGTTACTACGTATTTGAATTTGCTGCTTGAGGTCGGTTGACATTCCCGAGTATACTGATTGGATCGGATAAGTCCATATTTCCCAATAATATATCAGCATATTTACTAATTGTGTGACCGAGGTAACCATTTCCGGTGCGTTTTGGGCAGACTGTTGCATGTTTTGTGCATGCTGGAAGATCGCTTCCCGACCACCGGCAGGATGGTTCACCTTCATCCGACGCGTCCCCGGCCTCGATCGAAGCAACCTTTCACCAACGAACGATTCAACCCGTCCGAAATCCAGGGCGTTTTGATCTCCTGAAATTTACCGCACTCCTCTGGCAATGAAGCGGCCTCCTCTCCCGCAGCTAAAACCGTCGTACGGCTAGAAAAACACCCTCCCTCCGACCCTTCCCCCATGGTAAAATAAGGGGTAGTTCCACGTCGGATAAGTCCTTTCTGAATCAAGCTTTTGCCCGATGTTTTGGCCTAAATTGCTGACGACGGACATCTTCCGAATCGACACTGTTGCCCCAACCCGTTTCCGGAGTCCCATGGCAGAGAAAGCGCTCATCCCCGAAATCACTTCCGATAGCCCCGCAGGCGTCCCTCAAGACCTCACTAATGCTGCAGCCCAGTCCGCAACCCGGCAGCGTGCCAGCGACAAATACACCAGCGACAACATCAAGGTGCTGGAGGGTCTGGAGGCTGTGCGCCTGCGTCCTGCCATGTACATTGGCTCGACCGGAGAAATGGGCTTGCACCATTTGGTGTATGAAGTCGTCGACAACTCCGTGGACGAAGCCATGGATGGCCACGCCACCCGCATCGAGGTGACCATTCATATGGATAATTCGATCACCGTTGTCGACGACGGTCGCGGCATTCCCGTGGACGAAATGACTCTGCCTGGCGGGGAACGCGTCTCCGCCTGCCAGGTGGTATTGACCAAGTTGCACGCCGGCGGCAAGTTCGACGCTTCCACATATAAGGTATCCGGCGGTCTCCACGGCGTCGGCGTATCCTGCGTCAATGGTCTCAGTGAGCAGTTTGAGGTAGAAATCTGGCGTGGCGGGCATACCTACGAGCAGGAGTATGCCCGGGGCATTCCCCTCGACAAGCTGCACCAGACCGGAACCAGCAAGAAGCGCGGCACCAAGATCCACTTCCTGCCGGACAAAACCATCTTTACGGTCACCGAGTACAACTACGACACCCTGGCGCAGCGCCTGCGCGAGCTAGCCTTCCTGAATAAGGGTCTCGAGATTGCACTCACCGACGAGCGCACCACTGACCCCAAGACCGGCGAAGCCAAGCATACTGAGTTCAAATACAGCGGCGGCATTGCAGAGTTCATCAAGCATCTCAATCGCGGCAAGCAGACGCTGCACGACAAGCCGATCTACATGGAAGCGGAGAAGGATGGCGTGGTGATGGAGATCGCCATGCAATATAACGACGCCTATTCTGAGACCGTATTCACCTTCGCCAACAACATCAATACCGTGGACGGCGGAACCCATCTTTCCGGCTTTCGCACTGCCCTCACCCGCACCATCAATGCTGCTGGCCAGCAAATGGGCCTGTTCAAGGACCTGAAAGAGAATCTTTCCGGCGACGACGTGCGCGAAGGCCTGGTCGCGGTCATCAGCGTCAAGCTGCCGCAGCCCCAGTTTGAGGGCCAGACCAAAGGCAAGTTAAATTCCGATATCAGCGGCACCGTCCAGTCGTTTCTAAATGAGCGTCTCGGCATGTTCCTTGAACAGAACCCGCCCATCACGCGCCGCATCATCAATAAGGCGATTGAAGCTTCCCGTGCACGCGAAGCGGCCCGTAAGGCGCGCGACCTGACCCGGCGCAAGGGTGCTCTCGACGGCGGCGGCTTGCCGGGCAAGCTGGCCGACTGCAGTGAACGCCGTCCCGAGCGCTGCGAACTCTACTTGGTCGAGGGCGAGTCGGCCGGTGGAACTGCCAAACAGGGGCGCGATCGCCGCTATCAGGCGATTCTTCCGCTCAAGGGCAAAATTCTCAACGTGGAAAAAGCCCGCTACGACAAGATGCTGGGTCACGAAGAAATTCGCGCTATGATCACAGCTCTCGGCTGCGGCATCGGCAAGGAAGACTTCGACGCCAGCAAGCTGCGCTACGGCAAGTTGATCCTGATGACCGACGCCGACGTCGACGGCTCGCACATTCGCACGCTGTTGCTCACCTTCTTCTTTCGCCATATGACGGAGTTGATCAAGCGCGGTCACGTCTACATTGCGCAGCCGCCGCTCTATCGCATCAAGAAGGGCAAGTTCGAACAGTACATTAAGGACGACCGCGAATTCGTCAACGTGATGGTGAAGCGAGCCTCCGACGGAATCGTGGTGCGCTACGGCGCCAACGCCGCCACATTGGAAGGCGCTGCCCTCACCCGCTTCATGAGTCATCTGAATGAGTATCTCGGCTTCTTCGACAAAGTCGACAAGCGCCTCCGCAACGAGGAAGTCACCAGCCTTCTGGCGAAACTTGAACTCGTGAAGCGTACGGATTTCGAAAGCGATTCCAGCGCGCCGCCTCCCAAGCTGGTCAAGCTGCACACAAAGCTGCAGGCGATTGCGAAGAAGTATCAGTTCAAATCCGTCGGCGAGCCCGTGCACGACGAAGAACACCATACCTTCTCTTTGTGCTTTCACGATGCACAGGGAGCAGATCGCTGCATTGATTGGAATCTTGCCACATCACCGGAATATCGACAGATGATGTCGAAATACATGTTGATTAAAGAGCCGCTGGAAGGCCCGTTCCTCATCGAATCGGCTGCTAAGGTGACTGTCGTCGACGACGCGGAAACCGACGCGGCGGAAAGCGCAGATGCCGCAGCCAGTTCCAAGCCCGCGGCCAAGCGACCCTCGAAAGCGCCCCAGGATCCAGTCGAGAAGCAATCGCCACGTGAGTTGTTCGAGTATGTCATCGAACAGGGCCGCAAGGACTATCAGGTGCAGCGCTACAAGGGTCTCGGCGAGATGAGCGATTCCCAACTGTGGGAAACGACCATGGATCCAGAGCGGCGCACGTTGTTGCAGGTGAAGCTGGAGGACCTGGCCGAATCTGAGCAGATCTTCTCCACGTTGATGGGAGAAGATGTCGAGTCGCGCCGCAAATTCATCGAAGATAACGCGTTAGATGTAAAGAACCTGGACATCTAAGCCAATGACGATCTCCGCTATCGCTATATCATCATGCCGATGTATGGCCACGTCATTAAGCGGCTGGGATTGCCGTTCAGCACCGCCCGCCTGTCGCGCGACGGGCACCCACGGTTGACCTCACGCCGATGAGGGCGGAGGATCGGCTCCGCCAACTCCCACTGTGCGTCTGACAGCCCCACGGCCTGCCATCCAAATCCGCAAAACGCACCTGAGCAAACCAAAGTTTGGCAGAAATGTGAATGCACAATGTTCATGACTCAGAAGACCAGTATCAATTCGGCCGGGAGCGACGCGAGGACCATTCTGCGAGCGGTCGGATCACCCGCCGTAGCAAGCTTGAGTTCGCCCGGCCTGGACTTGAGTCGGTTGCCCTGGCGTTTTCGATAACAGGAATTTCCAGCGCGGACACGGAGCGATCCGGATTGACGGAGAGTTCTCTGAGCAGCGCCACAAATCGTCGGCTCAACGCGGCCATGCCCGGCCCATCAAACAGGTCAGTGCAATATTCAAAGGAACCGGAAATGCCGGTGGTGCTTTCGGTTAGCTGCAGCGTCAAATCAAATCTCGCGGTCCCAGGCTTTGTGTCTATTTGAATCAAGCCAAGAGGCTTCTCTCCCTCCTCAGAGTCAAAACCAAACATCACCTGAAAGAAGGGAGACCGCAGCGATCTCAAGTCGATTTTCGAAGTGCGAACGAGCTCCTGGAACGGTAGATCGCTGTTCTCGTAGGCTTCCAGAGCCGTGGTGCGCACGCGTTGTAGAACCTCACGGAAACTTGGCTCGCCGCTCAGGTCACAACGAAATACGATCATGTTCACGAACAAGCCGATGATGGATTCTGTTTCGACGTGCTTGCGCAGCGTGCTTGGGGAGCCTA
>JAJXZK010000172.1 GCA_021780095.1 Acidobacteriota bacterium
TGTGTTGAGTCGCCTGGGCAAAATCGGTCTTACGGTCGTACTGTTTTTGATCGGAACAGGGCTATCGAAAAACACAATTCGTCGCGTGGGAGTTCGTCCCTTTCTTCAAGGTGTGTGCCTGTGGGCAGTGATAGCAACCGGGTCGCTGCTAGCGATTCGAGCGGGGTGGATCACTCTCTAAGCCGGTCGGAGCGCGACTGAATATAGGTTTCCTATGTGAGAAGGGATGAAGCCGTCACACCTTTGCGGCTACCATTTTTTCTTAAGGAGAGTATCGAACGCAACTCCGCCGTTCTGGTCGCGGGTCACACTGAACGACAGTCGGGGCGAGACATTGTACTGGCCCATGATCACCTGATTCTGCGTGGTCGCGACGTTGGTAGAGAAAGTGACGAAGAGATTGCCGGTGACCCGTTGCTGAATGGTGATGACGGCTCCGGACGGCCCCTGGATGCTGCCGCCGGCTAACACAGGGTTGATGGAGAGTTGGGAGATGCCTGCGATTTTTGCAACACGGCTGGTAATTTGGCTGCTGACCTGAGAGGCGACCAGTCCCATGGCAGCTTGATTGGTCGGGGTCGCCGGATTGGCGGCGCTGGCTTCGGTCGTCTGACCGAACGCGAGCAAGTTAATGATGTCTGCAGCGGGTAGCGATGGATCTGAAGTGTAGTTTGTGTGCAGTTGATCTGCCGGGCCATTGAAGCGCAGATGGATGTTGTATTGCTGGATGGTCGTGTTCAGGGCAAGGTTGATCACGGGTTGCGTCTCGGACGGGTTGACGAACTGAACAGTTCCTCCGCTGACAGTGAACCGATTGCCGTTGAAGATTACATCTCCATTCGTAAGATTGATGCGACCCAGAATCACTGGCTGAGCGACGGTACCGCGCACTTGCAAGTTGGCGGTTCCGTCCACGCTAAGGGTGCGGCTGACCAAGTTCAAGTTATTGATGGAACTAATCGCGATGTTCAATCGAGTATTTTGCGCAAACCCTTGCGACGGTGGAGGAGCTATGCCTCCGGAGAACTCGCTGGTGACGCTGGCTAAATCGAAGTCGGGCGTGAACGAGAGATTCTCAATCTGTACGCGGCCGCCGAGTACGGAATTTTCCGCATTCCCGGCCAGCCGAATATCACCTGCTAGCTCCTCACGAACGCCTCGAGGGTAGAGCATGCGAATATCTTTGGCGGCGACTCCCAAGTCGAACTGAAGCGATGGGCGGAAGGTAACTCCGCCCTGCGCGGTCACAGTGCCGCCGCCGGAGTTTGCCTTGAAGGCTTTGATGTTGAGGCGATCCTTGGTGAGGGTTAGGACCCCGTTGCCGTGTTGAAGACCGAGCGGCAGGTCACCGCCGTAGAAGCTGGCATCGACGACATCGACCTCCCCTTGAATGTTCGGATCGGTTCTCGCGCCATAGGAATTGATGTTGAAACGTAGTTGCCCCGAACTCCTGAAGTCCGGGGCAAGGAGTTGTGCGATTTGTAGGTTCATCGTCCCCAGAAGCAGCAGTTCGATGGAACGATTGCCGACCGTCGGAATGGTCCCTTGCAATTGCAACTCTGTATCGGTGCCGCGTATTGAGACCCTCTGGAGTTCGAGCAAGCCATGGGTGTAGTCCATGTGGATGGGAGACGCTGCAGCGAGCTGGACTGAATTGCCATAGTTCAATTTCAGCTCGGGCAGCGTGACGTGGGCCTCAATTTGTTTCCAATTTTTTAATGGACCATGGAGCGTCGCATGGACTTCCGTCATGCCGCCCAGGTTAGCAGCCTGTGCCGGCCCATACGCAGCCAGCAAGGGCTGCAAAGGGATCGATTGTGTGTCGATTGAGGCGTCCGTAAAATAGTCCTCTGTCAAATTGGTCTTTGCGTGTGCCCGTATCGAACTGTGGATCGCCTTGGAGTCGATATCCGCCGTTGCGACATGATTTGCGATGGAAGCCTGCAACGTCACTCCATCGATTGTTTGGTGAATGATTTGAAGCTTCGATGTCTGCAGGGTTAGGTTGAACTGCGGGTTATTTAGCAGTCCTACGCCGCTTGCGTGCAGATCGACGTTACCTGTTACGTCAATGTGGTGAACCTGGAGAATTTCGAGGTGGTCCAGTAGTATGCCGGTCGCCGATAATTCCGCGATATAGCTTTTTTGTTCGGGGCGGACGCTGAATGCGGTTTGCAACGTCCCGGAAGCGAGATGGGCCGAGAGGTTGCCTTGAATCTGCCCGTCTGACCCAGTGAACTTCAACTTTGCGGAGCGGATCGGCTGCTCATAAACCGTGGCCTTGGTTAAGGAAATATCTCCGCGGCCGATAGGGTTCAAGGCAGTTCCATGGATATGCAGATTTGCCGCCAACGTTCCATCTACAGGGAGGCTCGAATGGACGAGCTTCGTCACGCCGACAACGTCGAGCTGTCTGGCGTCGAGTTCAAGCTGAACCGGATTCTCCTTCGTGAACGACCAATTGTGGAGTGCAACGCTACCTGAGAAATCGACGGTTCCATGCGCCTCTTGAATCAGGGTTCCATGCTGGATCCTGACTCCGGATGGACTCGCGGACAAACTCGCTCGTAGTGATCGCCAGTGGGTCCCGCGGATCAGAAGATTGGAAGCGGTCAGCTGACCCGCGATGTGAGGCGCCGAAGCGGAACCGTTGATCAGCCCGATGAATGAGCCCATTCCGCCTAACCCAAGCGGGCTAGAGTTGCTACTGGCGCCTGGGTGAAATGCATCGGCGAGCGCTTGAACTTCGGCCAGGTCACTGGATTTGAAATGCACCGCCAGGCTGGATCGCCGGCTAACGGAGCCATTCATCGTGAGGGAGGTTTGCGGCATCTGGAGGTAACTTTTAGTGATTTCGACTTGCCGCTTTGCAGCGCTGTAAGCTCCATGAATCACTCCCGAGACGGGAAGCGCGTTTGCTTTGCCTTTTTTCGCGCGAAGATCTCCGCGGATGGATAGAGTTGTCTGCGCCTCCAGATTTCCGAATGTTCGTCCCCATTTGGCATGGACGGCGCCGTTCAATGCTCCACGGAGTGCCACCCCTTTTGTGGCGGTGATGGGCACCCCGAGCTGCTGCGCGCTTGCCATTGAGATTCCATGGAGGGAAACGTTCAGCAATGCATGTGAGTCGCGGCCTATGTTGTGGATGATCATATCGCCATCGGCCGCACCTCCGAGCAGGTTAGCGTGAGCCCGCTGGACACTCAAGTTGCTATTCTTGAACGAGTAGCGAGCGGCAACGTCACGTGCCTGCGTTCGAATCCGCTTCTCGCGCACATCTAGCTGCTGGCTGGTCAATGACCCTTCCACCGTCAATGAGTCGAGGAGGGTCAACTGCGAAGAGTGCTGATAGTGAACGAAACCGTTGGTCACGATGCTACCGGAAGGTATCGAAGGATTCTGGAGGATTTGTCGGACTACGGCGCCGTCGAGAACCGCGTCGTATTGGGCATTGATGGTCGGGTCTCCATAGTGGCTGAGCGCGGCTGTCGCGTTGAATTCAGAGGATCCGCTGTCGATCGTCGCGTTGGTCAAATAGAAAGTGTTTGGAGTCGCCTTGAAGCGTGTTTCCAGGTTGTGAGGGATGGGGTTGAACGAACCAAACTGCAATTGACCATCACGATAACTGAGCGACCCCGCATACGCCCGTTTTGCAGTATCGAACGACGAGGAAAAATTGACATCGCGCAGTTCGGCGTCGAGTGGGATTCTCTTGTTGTTGTCATACAGTTCTCCGTGATGCAGCGACGCATGACGCACCCCGAGCTCAAAAATATTGGTGTTCGAGCCGGCGGTACTTTTTAGAGTGGGCAGGTTGGAGATACCGCGAGCATTGGTAAGGATTCGTACCACCGGATGCTCGACGCCAATATTCTCGAAATGCCACTTCTTATACCAGATCGAGACAATCCGAAATTGGAGCCCAATATGTTGAACCTGCAACAACGGCGGAGTGGAGTTGGGGGCAGAGCCATCGATTGTCAGTCCATATAGGTCCAAACTTAAATCGGTTAAGTGAAGCGCAAAATTCTGAAGCGTGACGCGAGTCCCAAGCTTTTCGCTCGCGATTTGGTCGGCCTTGTGCAGCAAGTACTGATGGAACCGAGCATTGTGGAAGATCGCGATGACTCCAACCACCAGCAATAGGAGAACAATCCCGATGCCGCCGGTGATCCATAGCAGAACTCTGCTCCACAACCTGCGTTGCTTCGTGTCGTTGCCGGGTTCTGGAGAGGGTGATAGAGAACTCATGTGGTCCTTCTTAGAAAGCCTGCCCAATACTGATGAAATATTGAGTTGCCGCAATTCCAGGCACCGGATTTAGATTGCGCCCAAGATCGATGCGGATCGGTCCGACGGGGGTGGCGTATCGCAAGCCTGCGCCGACGTTGTTCGAATACAGCGATGCAAAGTCATGGAAGCCGACGATGGGGAATACGTTGCCGCCATCATAGAAGACCGCCACGCCCAGATTCTTCTTGATCGGTAGTGGAATGCGAAATTCTGAATTGAGGATCAGGAGCTCATTGCCACCCCTCGGCACTTGAATATAGGTGCAGTCGGTAGATGAGCCGGTGTTGCACACCTGGACCGGCCTCTGCGGGCCGGCGCTATCGAGGGGAAAGCCTCGCAAGGTGCTTCCGCCGCCGCTGAAAAACGCTTCGCTTAGGGGTACGAAACTGCCGGAAAACGACTGGGCCAACCCAATACGAATGCTGTTGGCCCAAATAATGTTGTGCATAATCTTTTTAAAATATGCAGTTTGCATCGTTAGCTTTGCAAAATCCACATTCGACCCCAACTTCGTAGAATTGAAATCGATTTCGTCGCTTTGCAGCAGTCCCTTGTGGGCATCGATCGGATTGTCTCGGGTGTCGTGCGTGAAGCTGGCGGAAACGGTCGACAGGCGAATATGCTGATCCTCCGACGGCACCAGTTCTGGAATCTCAATATTCGTTAAATCGGTTTTGCTGAAGCTGTAACGCAGGAAGAAGATGTTCTTCTTGGCGTTGTCGAGCGGGCGTTGGATTTGGTAACTGGCTATTTCCTGCTGCGATGAGAAGATCGGATTTTCGCCGTCGTGCTCCACAGTCAACGCCAAGGTCGAGGTCCATTTCGACCACAAGAAATTGGGATCAATGTAGTATGCACCCCCCCGTTGGTCTAGTCTGCCGGCAAATGCAGTTAGGGATAGGGACTCTCCCTTGCCGCGCATATTGTTGCGCGTATATTCGAACGTTCCTCGAGGACCGTAGTATGTCTTCTCGCTGGTTGTAAAATTTGCCGGCAAACCGACAGGCGGCAGATTGGGAATCGCGACTGTACCGCTGGGAATATTTCCGCCACGATTCACCATCTCAAAACCAAAACCATACGTGATCTGATTTCTTTTCGCCTCATGCACCTTGACGAGCACGTCTTCTTTTGTCTGCGTGGTGATTCGCCGCCTGGGATCGACCTCTGCCCAATCGAACACACCGGTATTGTTGTAGAGACTGCTCTCCGACGTGAGGAGGTTTGTTTCCGTCAAAGGCTGGTTCGGCTGGATGGATGCAATATCTCGATCAATGAGACGCTGCTGCGTATGTTGCCGGCCTAAAGTGAGGATGTCGGTCGTGAAAACTTGAGGACCTTCACTGATGTGATAGGTGACATCGACGTGATGCGGCTCGCTCTTGGACACGGATTTCGCAGTCTCTCGAAAGGTCGCGGTGAGATAGCCCAGCTCCAGATATCGGGCGAGAATGTTGTTTCGGTCGGTCTGTACCAGCTTTTGCGAGTATGGTTTGCCGGGGCCGAGCCGCAGGCCATTGGGAGCAAACTGAGCTTCCGCCAAAGTCTTGGCACCCTCTATGTGCAGAGAGTTGACGACATCCCGAGCGCCTGCCTGAATCCGAAATGTGACCCGAATATTTCCCCCGTTATTCACCACCGCGGGAGTCACTTTGACTTCGCTGAATCCATCCTGGCGACCAGCTTCGTGCCCGCGGAGATCGGAGCGCGGACGGCTCTCAAATGCAGGTGGAAGAAATTGTTGCTGGCAGCTT
>JAJXZK010000317.1 GCA_021780095.1 Acidobacteriota bacterium
CTGCCCTGCGGAGTTCGGACTTTCCTCTCCCGGCGAAGCTTTGCAGCTCACCAGCAGCGATCGCCCAGCCGCCTGCTACCCCAATCATACGCGCAACGCCATGGCTGCTTTACTCGACTCACGAGATTGCCGCCTCAGCCAATGATCGCATTCGTGACTTTGACCCACCACGCAGGCGGATGAAAGGCAAGCTGCTCCACGAAGATCTGGCACGCGATCAATATTGGGAGCGCGTAACGGTAAACAGCATGGATTCGCCGGTTGACAATCAAGTCGCGCACGACCCCCAGCAAAATCAGCGCATCGACGCATGCATAGGCCAAGCCGTGCGGGTGCGGCAGCATGGGGAAGCGCGCGAAGGCTGCACCCGTCAGCGCACAGGTCGCGATCAGCACCAGGCGGCGGTGGAACTCCGGGTTCTTGCGCCAATAGATCGCCAGCCAGAACGGAAGCGCGAACGAAATCATGTCCAGTGCCGCGGAGCCGAAGAACGGTTTAATCCCATACTGATGGAAGTGAGTGATCCTGAAACGGGCCATGACGATAAAGGTCGCAATCCCCAGGATTGGGATCAATACACCGAGTGCCGCGCCGAACCAACCTGTTACCCGATGCAGCTTTACATGGTGGGTTCGCACCAGCGCTGACTGGAAGATAAAGAAAGCCACCCATCCTGAAAAAACCGCTCCATGAACCCACAGAATCCACGGTCGCGGCGGCGTGGCGTGGACAAGGCGGTTGTCTACTGTATGGCCGAAGCCGTAGACCACTACGGCGGCGACCAGCAGCGACATGGCGAGGTAAAAATACCTGTTCAGAAAACCTGAAATTCCAGACACATTTGTCGCGCGCGACTGTTTAGCCTTTCCCGCAAAACCAATTTGATCGGTAGCCATGCGCCTTCTCCAACGGGCTGGTGGAAGCAACAATTATCTATTGGGGGCGCACGGAATAGCAAAAGCGTGGATGACGGCGACATTTTCCCAAATCAAGAGTCTTGCCGGCAGCGATCGCCCAGCCGCCTGCTAAGGTAATGATACGCGTGAGTCAACTCAAAACCGTTGCGCTATGTTTTGTGCGCAAGCTGAAGTGAAAACTTGCATCAGACATGCGGTTTGTCGCTTCAACCCATGACGATAGCGTTAGAGAGCTTCACCCACCAATCGGGATGATGGAGCCAGATTTGGATCGCAAACGTCTGGCAGACAATTAATGCCGGCAACGCGTAGCGATAGACCACGTGGATTTTTCGATTGAAAATCAGATCACGCGCGACACCCAGCAAAATCAGAGCATCCACACCTGCATAGAACCAAAAATGCGAAATCATTGGCATGCGGCCGAAGGCCGCCGCGGTCAGCACACAAGTTGCGAGCAACATCAGGCGGCGATGATACTCCGTTTTTTTTCGCCAGTAGATGGCCAGCCAGAAAAGGACTGTGAACGACAGGATATCCACGGCCTGGATGGCGAAGAACGTTGGATTCGCGCTCGTGGGTGGAAGTTGGACCGCCGCTGCATGAAAATGAATGAACTCGAATCGGTGCATGATGATTGCCGTCGAGATCCCGAGCACTGGAATCAGAACGCCAAGCGCCGCACCGAACCAGCCCGTAATTCGATGCAGCTTCACATTCCCGGTTCGCACCAATGCAGACTGAAAGATGAAAAAGCCCAGCCAAGCGGTGAAAACTGCACCATGAAACCAGAGAATCCAGGGTCGCGGCGGCTTCGCGTGAATCAGGTTGTCATTCACGGAATGGCTGAAGCCGTAGATCACAACCGCGGCAATCAGCAGCGACATGCAAAAGTAAAAATATTTGTTTAGAAATCGCGAAAACTCGGATGGCTTGATGCTCTTGCGTTGCTTCGCAACTACCGCAAAGCGGACCTGCTCGGTGGCCATTGCACAAACTCCAATGGATCAGAATGAATGGAAGCACTGCTTTTGGAGGGGGACGTCAGAATATCAGAGATGCGGTGTGGCGAATCAAACTTTAATGGCATAAGGCGGATTCCGGCTAGAGTTGCTGAGCACGAACCTGCGGGCATGGTATCTGAAGCGTAACGGAGGTAACGCGTAACGTAGAGGCGTGTTCGCGGGATTGTGACACTTCGGTTGCTATGATGGTGCCTTGGGTAGGCAATCGCCTCGAAACCCAGCGCACCCCCTTATGCGAAGGAGAAATATGGCCACCTATTTGGTGACGGGAGCTGCCGGATTCATCGGCTCCTGGTTGACGCAGGCGCTTGTGGAACGAGGCGACACGGTTCGCGCTCTGGATAATTTTTCAACCGGCAAGCGGGAGAATCTTGCGCCCTGGAAGAACGATATTGAGATTCTCGAAATCGATCTGCGCGATGAGGATGGGGTCGCGAAGGCCTGCCAAGGCGTCGATATTATTTTTCATGAGGGCGCGATTCCTTCCGTGCCCCTCTCGGTGAAGGATCCCCGCACCAGCCACACCGCGAATATTAACGGCACTTTCAACCTGCTGGAAGGCGCGCGTCATGCGGGCGTCAAGCGCGTGGTGTATGCAGCGTCTTCTTCCGCTTACGGCAATCTCAATCCTCTGCCGCAGGTGGAAAACATGTTGCCGGGTCCGCTCTCGCCGTATGCTGTTCAAAAACTGGTGGGCGAGTTGTATCTGCGCAGCTATTGGGAAGTGTATGGGCTGGAGACGGTGGCACTTCGCTACTTCAACATTTTTGGTCCACGGCAAGCTCCGGATTCTCCTTACAGCGGCGTGATGGCGAAGTTTACGACGATGATGCTGGAAGGCGAGCAGCCTACCATCCACGGCGACGGCGAACAGAGCCGCGATTTTACGTATGTGGAGAACGTAGTCCAGGCAAATCTGAAAGCTGCTGCCGCGCCTGCGGAAAAAGTGGCCGGACGCATGTTCAACTGCGCCTGCGGGCAACCGTACACGCTGAACCAAACCTACAAACTGATAGCCGAGTTGACTGGGTACAAAAATTCGCCGAACTATGGCCCTCCACGCGAAGGCGATATCAAGCACTCCTACGCTGATATCTCGGCCGCGCGCGAAGCGCTCGGATATGAACCGAAGATCGATTTTCTGGAAGGCCTGCAGCGTACGGTGGACTGGTACCGCGAGCAGCGCCAGGCACAATTGCGAAAGATGGCTGGCGCACCATCCTAAAAAGATCGGCGCATAGTTGAATGACGCGTAAGCGCCTGCCGGCTACGGGGCGTTGCATCTCCTGACGCCCGAGCATCCTCTAGATCTCATCAATTTCCCCGCCTCGCTTCGGCGATTTGACCGTTGCTCCAATCTGCAAGAACCGCCTCGCCGCGCTCAACATCGTTCACTATAAGGATGAGGTGATTCGCGTGGTCGCTGTAGAGAACCTCGATATTGACATTGGCCTTCGCCAATTGGCCGGTAATGAGCCCCAGCTGCCCCGGAATTTCTTGTTTCAGGCGCAACCGCAAAACCCGGCTGCACGAGATCACCTGAAGTCCCTCGGCCTCGAGTGTCCGGCGAGCGAGCGGGCCGTCGTAAAAGAGGAAGTGGGCAACGCCCTTTCCCTCGACAACCCATGCCCCGCCGCCCTCGACGCTGATACCTGCGTTGCCAAGTGCTGTTCCCATCAGGGTAAGCGCACCGGGCGTATCAGCAAAACGAATCTCCAGATCGTACATGCTCAGTCTTCCCTTGCATCGTGCGCGAGCCTGCTGTCTTCAGGTGCTTGCTCGCGGCTGAACATCGAGTAGTCGCGAACGACCGAAGCAATGCGAAGCCGGTAGTTCTCAAAGAGCCTTGCCCGGCCCAGTTGCTGGACGCGGCGGTGCTCGGGCAGGTTCCTCCATTCCCGCACGGCGCTCTCATCCTCGAAGAATCCGATAGACACGAATTTGCCGGGAGTCGACTTACTCTCAAAGCGCTCAATCGAGATGAAGCCCTTGATGCCTGAGACGAGTGGGCGTAAGCCTGCGGCCTCGGCCATGTATTCGTCGAAATGTTTCTCGCTCGCAGTGAACTCAAAGATCATGGCGATCATTGTTACCGTGCCTCCACGCTTTCTAACCCATCATCGACTGAACCGCCAAGGGATGCTTCGACCGCGAACGAAGCATTGGCATTCGATGATGCTCCGTCTGCGATAGGATGAGGCTGTGAAGCTGAACTCTCTTGAAGCGGGACTGGCGTCGACCGCCGGTGCGGTTGCGGATCGAACGCGAGCGCGGATGCTTGGCGCGCTGATGGACGGGCGCGCCTACACTGCGACCGAGATGAGTGTGTTGGGCGGCGTATCGGCATCGACGGCGAGCGCACATCTGCGCCTCTTGGTGGAGCAAGGCTTGATCGAGTGCGTGCCTCAGGGAAGGCATCGCTACTTTCGCATTACGAGCCACGATGTTGCCCAGGCGTTGGAATCGATCATGGGGCTGGCCGCGAAGCAGTCGGGCGTCCAGAGCAGCACTCCGGCGAAGATGCGATTCGCGCGTACTTGTTATGACCATATGGCTGGTGTAGTGGCGGTGGCGCTGCACGACAGACTGATCGCATTGGGATGGCTCAACAATGACAGTTCCTCGGTGAGTGACATTGGACGGTCGGAACTGACCCGGATCGGCATCCATTGTGATAAATCAACGTCGCGTCGACGGTTCGCCATTGCCTGTCTGGACTGGAGTGAGCGCAGACCGCATACCGGCGGTCTGCTCGGTGCGGCGATTCTGGCTGCATTTGAGTCCAGTCGCTGGATAATTCGCCAACTCGACAGCAGGGAGCTGGTGTTGACGGTTAAGGGAAGCAAGGCGCTGAACGACCATTTTGGGTTGAACCAGTTTCAGCCACGGATGGAGGAGAAGCTCACTCACTTCTCAACTTCCGCGTGACAAGGATGTCAAACCCAGCAGATTCTTTATGCATCGCATCGCGAAAGGAAACTTCTTGAATCTGCGCTCCATCCCCGCAAAAGAGCTTCCTCCGAGATCTCGACGAGTGCCTTGTCGCCAAAGGACTCATTGACGCGCGATAGTTTGCCTTCCGGAGGCAGTGCAGGTGATTACCAAAGACCACTTTGGCACTGTCAAGTTACTTCGGTGTTTTGACTCTGGCGCACAACGCCCCAATCATCGAGTAATACGTTGAATCACTTTCTGGTGTTGGATGTCCTCACTCCCAAGGCGCTTGGCTTGCTGCCTCGCGCTTTTTCTGCCGATCTTCCTCGACGCGCAAACACTTTTGCCCTCCCCTGCCCCGAAAACAATGCCCTTTGCGCCGCGTGGAAACCGAGGCCAGCGGCGAGCCCAATCCTTCTTATTACCCAGAATCGTCCGCGGTGAATCCGCAGCCATGCTTCGTTTACGTGGCATGGAACAAATACGGATTATGCCGAGGTTGCAATCGAGCGACCAACCTTGGCAACCGCTGGGACCAAATCAAATTGTCACGCCACAATTCGGGAATGTCACCGGGCGAATCACCTCGATCGCCGTCGCTCCGTGGGATGCCTCTGGCAATACCGTCTATATAGGGTCCACGGGCGGCGGAGTTTGGCGATCCAATAATGCGGCGGCAAGTGATTCGACAACTGTGACGTGGCAGCCGCTCACGGATGATCCTCCCGCATTTTCCGGCATCAACATAACGTCTCTCAGCATCGGCGCAGTCAGCATTCAGCCGGGCTCCGCACCCAACGGCGTGGTCCTGGCTGGAACCGGCGATCCCAACGATGTGCTGGACTCTTACTACGGAGCTGGCATTCTAAGATCTGGCGACGGCGGCTCCACATGGACGTTGATTCGACAAAGCAGCGATGGTTTTTCAGGTGGATTGACGAACTACAGCTTTGTAGGCGATGCGTTTGCCGGATTTGCGTGGAGCACGACCAACACCAGCGTAGTGGTGGCAGCGGTCACGGATTCCTACGACGGCTTTATCAACAATGTGAACAATATGACATCGCACGGCGGCGCGGCAAACGTGGCCGAGGCCGGACTCTACTATTCGACCGACGCGGGAAGCACCTGGTACCTCTCGACGATTGAGGACGGCCCGAACCAGGTGATCCAGTCTTCGCAGACAACATTGCCGGGTTCGTTTCCTGGAGTACCGGCGACATCGGTCGTGTGGAATCCGATCCGCAACATGTTTTATGCCGCACTGCAGTTTCATGGATATTATGAATCTCCAGACGGCGTGACCTGGACGCGAACGTCGAATCAGCCGGGCACTGAACTGACGACGGCAAATTGTCCTGCCAATCCGGGCGAGAACGGGAGCAACTCCTGCACAATCATTCGCGGCGTTCTGGCGGTGCAGCCAGTCACAGGTGATATGTTCGCGCTGACTGTGGGAACAAATGCGCTTGGGTTGAACAATGTGGATGAGGGTCTTTGGCGGGATGTGTGCAGTGCAGGAGTGAATGGCTGTGCTAGTCAAACAGTGCAATTTGGATCGCAGATTTCCACGGTGGCACTGGATTCTGCGGACGGCACCATTGCGGACGGCACATATAACTTGACCTTGGCGGCGGTCCCAAGCGGCGCAGACACGCTGCTGTTTGCGGGAACGCAGGATATTTTTCGATGTAGTCTGGCCGCCGGCTGTGCCTGGCGAAATACCACCAACATCACGACCTGCGTTTCCGGCCATGTCGCGCCGGCCCAGCACGCGGTGGCGTCTTTTGATTCCACAACACCGCTGTTATTTTTCGGCAATGACGGGGGGTTATGGCGGTCGACGGATGGAGTTGCGCAGACTGGTGCCATTTGCTCGGCGGGTGATGCCGGGTATTTTCAGAATTTGAATGGAGGATTGGGTTCGCTGGCGGAAATCACCGGTCTGGCGAATAGCGAAACAGATGAAAACGTGCTGTTGGCGGGGTTTGGAGTAAACGGCAGCGCGGCGATGACGAACAGCAATCAAGTCGCATGGCCACAGCTTTTAATCGGTGAGGGCGGGCTGACAGCGATCGATCCTCTTAATTCTGACAACTGGTATGCGACAGTGGCTCCGTATGTCGCCATCGGACAATGTATCGACGGCGTCAATTGCACGGCGGCGACATTTCCGTCTGCGATCGGCGCGAGCGAAACCAGCAACGATCAATCGCTAATCTTTACACCCTATATCCTGGATCCGGTCGACAGCTCCAACATAATCGTTGGCACCTGCCGGGTATGGCGCGGCCCTGCAAATGGAGGAGATGTCTGGACCACTGCGAATGCGATCAGTCCGATGTTGGATGGAGTTGCGGAGCCAAACTGCAGCGGCAATGCGTTGATTCGCTCTCTGACCGCCGGCGGAGCAAATGTCCACCCGGGTACGGGATCAGAAAACAGCGGCTCACAGGTAATTTATGCGGGGATGGCGGGACTGTTGGATGGAGGTGGAGGCGCTATTGGTGGACATGTCTTCTCTACGCAGGCGGCGAACCTGGCCAACGGCACGATGAAATGGACAGACCTGGCACTTTCGCCGGTAGCCAATGAATCGCTCTATAGCGGAGTGTTCAACCCCTACTTTTTCGACGTATCGTCACTATTCGCGGACCCGCATGATCCGACGGGCAAGACCGTATATGCGACGATCCAGGGCTTCGGAGTTCCCCACCTATATATGTCCACAGATGGCGGTGCGAACTGGAACAATATCTCGAAAAATCTGCCGGACCTTCCGCTGAACGACGTTCTGGTCGATCCAAACAATGCAAGCGTGGTGTATGTCGCCTCGGACGGGGGTGTTTTTGTAACTCAGAATGTTGCAAATTGTGAGTCGAGCGGAGGACAGTGCTGGAATATTCTGGGAACCGGTCTGCCCATGGCTCCTGCGGTGACTCTGGCTGCGACGCTTGCAGGAGGAGGCTTCCTTCGCGTGGGCACGTATGGTCGAGGGATCTGGCAAGTTCCGCTGTTGAGCAGCCTACCGCAAACAACCATGACCGTGAGTCCGGCAACTCTCACCTTTAGCGGGGTGCCATTGCAAACCATAAGCAGTCCAGAAACCGTAACGGTCACCAACACAGGCACGACGGCCCTTATAGTAAGCAATATTTCGATCAGTGGAGATTTTTTTGAGACAGACAACTGCAGCAACGCCATCGCACCGAATGGAACCTGTCAGATATCGGTGACGTTCGATCCTTCCAGCTCGGGAGCACGAACTGGAACATTGACAGTAACCGGCAACATCGCAGGTGCGCAGGAAGCTGTGAGTCTCAATGGAACTGGAACCACGCAATCTCCTATTGTTCTTCTACCCAACAGCGTAAATTTCGGTGACCTACAGACGGCAACCGTCTCCATTGCGCAACAAGTGACTATATCAAATACGAGTGCCTCCACGATTGCACTCACATCCGAAAGTGTAACCGGACCCTTTGCAATCCAAACCAACACATGTACCTCCACCTTGGCGTCCAACACCGGATGCACGCTCGCTGTTGTATTTCAGCCCACAGTGGCGGGGCCTGCCAGTGGAACGCTAACAGTGGTAAATGCCCAGGGAACGGAGTCGATCGGACTCAGCGGCACTGGAGAAAATCCAGCGACGGACACGGTGTCGCCGACATCTCTGATCTTTCCGGCAACGCCCGAGGGTACGATCAGCACTCCCCAGACCATCACATTGACGAACGACGGGGGAGTTCCGTTGACCGGCATTCAAGTGCTAACGTCTGGAGATTTTCAAGTGACCAATGGATGCGTGGCCTCGTTGAACGCTCAATCAGCATGTACCTTGACCGTCCAGTTTGCTCCACATGCTACGGGCACAGAAACCGGCGGCGTCAAGATTACGGACAGCGTGGGGAGTCAGATCGTATCGTTATCCGGAACCGGAATGGCACCGGCGACGGACACATTGTCGCCAACATCGCTGAGTTTTCCTGCGACTCAGGTCGGGCAAAGTGCGCCGACGCAGACAATAACGGTGACAAATTCCGGGGGCGCTGCGTTGACGCAACTCAGCGTGCATGCGGTCGGTGCCGGATTCGGGGAAAGCAACAATTGCGGCGGCACGCTGGCTGCACAATCGGCCTGCACGATCACTGTCACCTCCCAAGCCTCGTCCGTTGGGACTGTCACCGGACAGATCGACGTTGCGGACTCGATCCGATCCCAAATTGTTCCCTTAACTGCCTCCGGAATTGCTCCGACAGGCGACAGTCTGACTCCCCTGTCGCTCGACTTTGGAGGTCAAATCGTCTCCACCGCCGGGGCACCCCGGACGATCACACTCAGCAACAATACTCAGACGACGCTGTCCGGAATCCAGATACAGTCCAGCAACCCGGATTTTATTTTTACGAAAACCTGCGGAGCAACACTGGCCACGGGGGACTCTTGCGCGATCGAGGTTGTGTTCGACCCTCATGCAGGCGGAGCCGAAAGTGCAGCGATTACCGAAGTGGATTCGAACCGCACACAACAAGTCACGCTTACGGGGATCGGATACCTGCCGAACATTACCCTTGCACCGGATACATTGAACTTTGGAGTGGCGGGTCTTCAGGTCTCCTCGACTGCGCAGACGCTTCAATTGACAAATGGAAGTACTGGAACCCTGACGGGGGTCTCGATCGCGGTGAGTGGACCATTTGCGGAGTCAAACAATTGCGGAACAAGTCTGGGATCAATGAAAACCTGTACAGTCTCGGTGGTATTTTCACCCGTGACGACCGGAAGTCAGAGTGGCACGGCGACCTTAAGCAGCGCGGATAGCGCACCGATAACGGCGCAGTTGACCGGGATAGGAATCGGCTTTGAACTGGTGCCTACCAGTCCAACAAGCCAAACGGTTAGCAGTGGAAATGCCGCCAGTTATTCGTTGGAGCTTACGCCGGTGAATGGTTCGGTTGGAACGGCTGCCATAAGCTGCGCCAACCTCCCACCAAATTCAACCTGCACCATATCGCCTCTAAACGCTTCGCTCAATATTCCTTCGAACATCCAAGTCGCAGTCGCAACAGGAGTCAGCAGCGCATCTCGGGTGCATCGCGCAAGCATGCTGGGCTGGCTTCCGTGGCCGATCGGATTAGCAATTCTCATCACGGCCCTCACGGGAATTCGCCGAGACCGGCATGCACTGCGCGTATCCACCCATCGGCTGCTGGTCTTGATTGTGCTGCTTGGTCTGATCGGAACTATGGACGCGTGCGGAAGGGGCGGTGGAGTACTTGGGGTTGGCACTCCAAATCCGTTGCCTGTGGATTCTACAACTCCGCCAGGAGTGTACACCGTAGCGGTCTCGGCCGCAGCAGGTGGACTGAATAAGAGCGTCAGCCTGACAGTTCAAGTGAAATAGCACGCTTTCACAAAGATCACTACATAATTCGGATCGCGATTCCTCACGGATACGATAGCCGGAAACGACTGTCCTCAGCAGCAAAACATTTAGACTAAAAGAAGTGGGAATTGTGCTGGAATCAACGGGAAGGTTGAATGCAGGATATTGTTGCGGATCAATTACGGCAGACAGTGGCAGTACTAACGGACGTATCAATGGATTCCCAATTGCAAGCGGTGCTCGTGGGTGCAGCGCAGGAAACCGCAAAATCGCTCAAGTCCGGTCATAAACTTATGGTTGCCGGCAATGGCGGAAGTGCCGCCGACGCGCAACATCTTGTCGCAGAATTTGTCAGCAGGCTCGTAAAGGATCGGCCAGCCCTTCGCGCAGTCGCGCTGACCACAGATTCTTCCATCTTGACCGCTGTCGGCAACGATTACGGGTTCGAGTTTACATTTGCCCGCCAGATTGAAGCTCTCGGACAGCCGGGCGACGTTTTTCTGGCAATATCTACCTCCGGCAATTCCCCGAATATCCTCCGCGCTTTGGAAATTTCGCATTCAACTGGGATTGTAACAATCGGTCTGACCGGCGCTCGGGGCGGTCACATGGTGGAGTTGTGCGATTTTTGCTTGCGCATACCCTCAGATCTCACCATGAAGATCCAGGAGGCCCACCTGGCTCTGGAACATATCTTTTGTTTGCTTGTAGAACAGATTTATTTCGCGAGCTAACTGGTGAGAGTTGGCCCCATGAACACGGCAATCCTATGACAGAGCTTCGGCCAGGCTTATTTTTAGATCGAGACGGGGTTGTCAACCGCGAAATCGGCTATTTGTATCGCCCGGAACACGTCATCTTCACACCCGGCATCTTCGATCTCTGCAGACATGCCCAGGAACTGGGGTATGCGCTCATCATCATCACCAATCAATCTGGAATCGCACGACAACTCTACTCCGAGGCTGATTTCCACTCACTCATGAATTGGATGACAGAAGAGTTCCTGCGACAGAAAGTCCGCGTGGACGGCTACTATTTTTGCCCACATCATCCGGAGCATGGAGTCGGGCCCTATCGTAAGGAATGCGAAGATCGCAAACCCCGACCTGGAATGATCCTAAAAGCATCGACCGACTACAAGATTGACCTGAAGCGGTCGGTTCTCGTCGGTGATCGATGCTCAGACATTCAGGCGGGCGCCGCGGCAGAGGTCCAGAACTTGATCTTGCTCCGAGGAACGGAACCGGCTGAATGCGCTGAACCACCTACCCTGTCCGTTGTCTCTGAGTTACACGAGGTAATTCCACTTCTTATACGCCTGAAGACTCCAGCGTAGGCCCTGTCGGTGCGCTCAACTACTGAGTCGCTATTTTACCGGAGCTTCAAACCACAACACAAACAAGTTCACCCTGTTGCTAGTGTTTGAAGTAATCAATGGCGATGTGAGCCAATGTTAGGGCCACAAAAAACGCTGCAACCCACCCTTTCATCCTCTGTAAATAAATTTCATGCTGCTCCATCCGCTGCTCCAACATTGTCAGCCTTCCCGGTTGCCCTAATCCTATAAGAGCAGCCATTTGACTTTTAAGTGCCGCCAAATCTGAAAGCACCGTCACCTCAAACTCATCCATCTAAATCCATCCTTCATTGGTTCGATTCGCTATTTAGGTCGTCGGCACATTGGTGAAAATGGCGCTTGAGATTCGAGAATACAATGGCGGTGTAGATCCGTCATACATCCGTATGAAGAATTGCTCCTCATCAGTCGAGCGCGTAATCGTAAAGGTGGGAACAGGGCTCCGCAGCACCAGCCCTTCACCACCTGTGGGGCCAAAAGTATAGTCTTGGCTCCGTACCTCAAAGCCTCCTCCGGCAGGGGCACTCGCGCCTGCATTGACCACGATGGAGGTCGCGCTGATTGAAGACACTTGAAGTGCATTCAGGTTTGCCAGGTAGTTACCAGCCGTGGTCTCTGGTTCCTGAGGCAAATACACGCCTAGGGACATCGCGCTCGACAGCTTCATTGCAATGGTCTCAGCCCAATCGTTGGCAAAGTCCACGATATAATTGAGGACTTCCGGAGAGCTGCTCGTAGACGTAATCATCACTCGACGCACGATGACGCTTGCATTCAGTCCCGCTGCTGGGGAGTTGAAGTTTAGCGCGTCTCCCGGCCAGATGTCCGATTGATTTTGCAGATTGCGAAAGCGATAGGATCCCTTCCACGCGGCTGCCGGGTTCGAAGAAACATTAAGCAATGCCTGGCAGGCATTTTCACAATCAACCGAGCTTCGGGCGGGCGGATGGAGGACATGTCCTACCCATTGAGAAACCGCAGGAGTGCCCGTACCGCCGGGCTGAGGAACCGCGTCATTCGCAAATCGCGCCACAGAGGGCGCCGCCACTCTGTATGTGACGGCCACCATCTCGCCGGGTTGCGGGATCGCAAGTTTGTAGAAGTGAAGAAATCCGCTCCTCAATACATTACAATCCGCGCCCTGCGTGTTGGAACCAATTCTTCGAGTGAAAGGAGTTCCTGAAGATGGAGTGCTCACCACCCACATCGTTCCTGGCTGCGTCACCTTAAAGTATCCTATGTTGCCTTGCAGATTGATACTGTTGACGCAGGCGAAGGAAGCTATCGCAGGTGAAGTCGGCATCGTTCCATCGTACAAAATGGTCGATCCTATATTTACATACGGAAGCAAAGCCATATCCTGCAGTTCAAATAAAAGCTGCATCGGCGATTGGACCGTCCCGCCACCGTACACAGTTGGACCGCTGCTCCCATATGAAAAGTAGCTATTCAGCATCCGCTGTAATTCGCTACTGTGAACATGAATCCGAAGGATGTAGCTGTGCCCTGCCTGGATAGTAAAAGCCGTGCCAACTTCATTCCCTTCTACCAATGGAACAAGAATTGTGTTGGATCCACTTGTTCGCACTCGATAGCCTGCGATGCAGTTCGCGATACCGATCGCACCCGAGTACAATCCACAGAGAACGCCATCGCTTCCGCTGTTCAACTGGACAAAACCAGCTTCAATGACAACTTCTCCTCCCAGTTCTAGGGGATCGATCGCGGTCAGAGTTGTCGTACCGTCTGACCCCGCGCCCCCACCCAACGCCAACCCGCCTCCTCCAACTGTCAGGTATCCTCCTGAGTCATCTACATTCCAAATTGAGGTGTTCAAACTGGAGGCTGCGAACTCTTCATTCAACAAAATTGGCCTGACGACTCGATAGGGCTCGCGCTGCAATTGAAAAAGAACCGTCGCTCCGTCACCTTCAAACAATTCAGTCACATATTGCAGCGGCTCACTCAAACCTGTGATGGTGACATCGTTGACTATCTGCCTGGCCTCAGCCGTGTTCGGTGTGGAAAAGTCAAGCGTGCCGATCGTATCGTCCAGGGCATGGACGGTCGAACCTACCGGAGCTAGAGTTAATTGGCCATTCAGCACGCGATAAGCAGCCCGCGCCTGATTAGCAAGCGCAGCCACATTCTCCGACCAGGGCAGGCTAGGCATCGGCTCAAAAAAGCCGATGGTTCCAACATCCTCTAACCCATTCATCTGGACCAAGGAAGGATTGACTCGATTCGTGAGGATTCCGACCATCTCGCCTGCTGTCTGACCGAGAAGCGGCGCCGTTTGAGGCACAGCATCACGATTCAGTAGCCAGTCTTCACTGAGTGAGTTGGCTACCACCCTGTAGTGCGGGCCCGTGGAACCATTCCCGGCAAAAACGGGCTCTGCGGCTGAAGGAAGATATCCCGTGAATAGGAATGTTCCGTTGTCCGCCGTGATCACCACGAATGCATTGGTCGCAGGTACCTCCAAACCGCTGCTGGCGCAGTCAAAATGGAGTCGCGCGAGCGTCGGCTGGTTCAGCCCTCGTCTGATCACAACAGCCTTTTCGGCGGCGTGATCGGCACAGAGCGCTGGCGAGTAGTCGATCGGGCCCTTGCCGTCTAGATTATCAATTGTGACTTTCATCCAGCATCTCCATATCTAGCCTGGGCGAGTTTGTCCGGAAGCGCCCTCATCACCAAAGATTGGTTGCCGCTGCTGGTATATAGCTTCGGAAACACACCACCTGCGCGCCATCGTTTGCATCGGTAACGGGTAGGCCCCGAAACTGTGCTACCTGACTGACTCGTCCTAGAGTGTCGACTTTGTCCAGCGGAGCGGCAAGTAGCTTCACAACCTCACCCGCGCCCGATGAAATTTGCAATCGTGGATAATGAAACAGGATCCTGTCTCCTTGCTCACCCGGAATGACAAACAATCCAGACCACTCCTGAAAGAAATTGCTCCCTTCGCGATCGACAAAGCCCAGAATCGGCTGCACTGACATTCCCGCGATCGGCGCTCCGGCAATCAACGGCTGCGCGAGTTGCAGCCCGGTTGAAGTTACAGAAATGACTCGAGCCACATTGAAACTTACCCTGCGAATATAGTTCGCGTCAGAATTGACGGCACCGGGAGAGTTGACATAAGCAGCGCTAACTCCGCTGCCCACATAACCTGTTTGGCCTGAATAATCAATGTCAACGACGACCATTTGGCCGGCAGAAAAACTAGCAAGCTGGTTCGAAGCCACATTTAGGAAGGTAGCTGTACTTCCGCTGTTGAGAGGTACCGCAGTCCCTGAGATTCCTCCAGAACCATTTGCGGGCGCATTAGCCACGGCTGCCAACAGATTCATTTGCTCTGAACCTGCTGTCACTGCCATCTGCAATTTCCCCCAATTGACGAAATTGATGGAGACAATCGAGTCGATCTCCGTCCGCACCTGGGCGAGAGGAAGCCCCGGCGCACCGCTTCGTAACGGGGTCACTTTCGACTCTGTCTTGCGTTGGAATGTATCCAACCACCCTAGATCCAGCCAGGGTGCCGGTGGGGAATCCAGGTTGAAACTCCCATTCTGTGCGGGATCGAAAATCGCAGGAATTCCTGCGGCCCGATTCACCGGGGCAAAATAGGCACGGATTCTGCGAACAATCGGCGGCGTCAGTGGTAGCGGAACGATTCCAGTTGTACTCATTGCTCCCCCGGCTCTTCATAACTAAACACCGACACTGTAGCAATACGGGACAGGCGATCGCGCTCTACTTTTACCGGTTGAAAGCTAGCCTCTGACCAGAAGATCTGAGTCTCCATCGGAACTGCCAGGGTGGGAGCGTAATTCATTTTCTGTGCGGTATTCGGCTGCAACAAGGACATCAACTCAGCGTCCATCTGCGTTAACATTGCTCCCCGATCCATACCGAGATTTCCAGTTGTACCTTCTGTCATGTACGCGATCTCGCATTGCATTTGAAACATGACATCCGAAAGATATGGGTCGTTGTGGAGCCCGATCCATCGAAGTACAAATACATCTGAGGGCGGCTGAGATACAACCAATTCATTACTTTCAACCAGAATCCCGGGCCTCGTAACTCCGCGCAGATAGATCGTTCGGTTTGGATTTAACGCTACAAGGCGATTGCGCAATGTAATGTAGAAAGTATTTTGGGCATTTCGCATGGCGCTTTCTCCTCTTACAATGTCTGATTTTGCGGCGCGGCCAGAATTAGCCGATATAAGTAGGGACAGCCAAAAGCTTCAGCTTCGGCGGCCGACTCAATCAACATCAGTTCAGCATCGACAAATACCCCGGTCGCAATGGCAAATAACTGGTCCGTCGATGCCAATTCCATCAGACCTAGCTGTGCGTGAACCGACGCCGCCGATATCAGCAATTCATATTGGTTGGCATTGCCGTCTCGCAACTTCGGTCGTAGGCGGCGAAAAACAGCGGGAGATAACGGAATGTCTTCATAGGAAGGACTGCCCGCTCCCAACTGTTCCGCGTCCGAGCCACTCACAGCATTTGTCGGCAACCGTAGCAGGACCGCCCTGCCACCCAGGCAACGCAGCAGTGCATCAGCCGCACGCTGTGGGGCTACCGAAGCATTTCGTACACTTAAGTCGACACCCATCGCTCACCCCAACATCGTCGCCACATACGGCTGCAGTAGTGCCGCTACCTGTGGGTCAATTAAAGAATTGGAAAAATATTCCATTTGCATCGTGTCGATCCTGCTGGACTTCACATTTAACCCAGGGGTAGTCTGCGCATTTTTTACAATCTGCGCACATGCTACTTGTACGGTGTATGGGATCGTGGCTAGACCGGCTGTGTACACGACATCGACTTCGTTATAAGGTAGGCCCAGGATGTTCGATGGAAATGTCAGTTCGCCCGTATTGGGTACATAATCCACGTCGGCTAGGTTCAAAGCGCTCCACGCTCCTGGCAAGCCAAATACCCAGGCAATTTGCTCGTACGCTGGGTCAATCATCTCTCCGCGCCGCGGTCGGCTATAACGTGCCTGGACAGAAACCAGCGGTGATACGCTCGGAGCGATCGCAACCAATGGCAAGTAACTCAAGCGCACTGTTTGCGCGGCGGCCGTGATACGCAGCCGTTCTTCATACTGCGTCGGATTCAGACTGGTTCGATGGCAATAGGAATCGATCAATGCCGAAGCCATCGTAATCCAGTCATCTGTTGTATCCGCCGGAAGACCATAAGTCGCATAGTCGGTCGGCAGCAGGTATCCCATAAGAAATCCTCCGGAAGCATTTCAGGCGGCCGCCGTTCGCGACCAACTACAAAGAAGTGCAGGCCTCCTGGTTGAGAAGGCCTGCGAGATGTTGCTAAGCAAAGCATGGTGCCCGTCTTGCTACGTATCGCGCCCTTCACGTTCTGTGCAAAGATGCGATCCGTCGATTACCGATCCACGATCACCTGGTAATGTGCTCCTGCCGATGCCATCTTGACTACCGGAGCGCCGAACTTGACCACCACGTACTGCGATGACAACGATCCTGGTACTCCAAGTTGAAACACTCGCGGATTCGGATCACTCAACCAGTGGTATTCGATCAAGTCCTCCGTGACAATGTAAGCTGGCAACTGCGCCGTGCCTGATCCGGGGATTCCTGTGTAACCCAACGTCCAGTCCGGAATCAACGGCAACTCGCCCGCTTGAGTTACCAGGGTTTTCACTCGGAAGCCGCCGTTGATCTCTTTGGTTTCAAGGACCACATTGAACTCCGACTTCATTTCCCGATCGATTAAATCCAACAGCACAGGATTGGCGTAAATCGCTGTCGGTCGGACCGCGTAATTGTTGTTCGCCACCATCTGTGCAATCGTGGACTTCAGACCGTCCACAATGCTGGCCGTCGTAGCAATCGTTGAAGTAAAGCCGCTCGCTACAATCTGCGCAGCCGCGCCAAAATACTGCGCAGTCGTCGGAGCACTCAACGAAGTATCGTTGCCATTCCACAATGCAAGGTCATGAATGTGCATCACGCCTTCGATGGTGTCGGCAAGATCTTTCGCCTGCAGGTAAGCGAATTGGCTCTGTTGGTTTCCAAGCTCAACATCGAACAGGTTGTAGTTGATCTGAGCTACCAGAGCCTTCAGCGGAACAGCTCGTTCCACACGAGCCGGAGTCACAACCGGGGCTGAAATATTTCGTGGATCAACGAAACCATTTGCAGCCGTAGGCTCTGGAATCGCAGTTTGCTCGAAGTAACGCGAGGGATGCCCCGTCGCCGGCACCTGCTTGATGCGTTGCCCAAAAAGACCGCGACGACGAACAATGTCCGTGATCTCCGTCTGATAAATGGGGACTTCGATCGCACCTGGCCCGATGTAATCTGCGGCGGCGTGGATGTCATGAAAATTGGCGTTCATTCTGTCCTTTCACTGGCCCTTCGGCCGTGGTTGCGTTTCATAAAGTCTCGAAGCTAGGCTGGCACCTGTCCCTGGCAACTTTGCCAACCGCGACGCATGTATCCGTGATCGTTCCGTCTTCGTTGGCTTAGTTCAGCACTCCGGCGCGCAGCAATTGCGACTTGACTGCAATCCGTTGTTCGATACTCAGGCCGGCCAGCGCTGCATCCAGGGAGCCAGCTTCGATCGACTCAAGCGAGGAAATTCCCTGCTTGGCCAGCAAAGAAATCGTCGCAGCGGTCACAGTCTTTCGTCCCGTTGGCACGGAAGCGGTACCCTGAGCCCGCAATTCCGCGATCTGCGACACCGCTTCATGCAGCTTTCGTTCCAACTCATAGATGCGTTCTCCACCTGCTTGCACTGCACCAGGTGCCTGCTCAACGGTTGCGACAATCTTCTGCACCTGCCCCGACATCGTCAGGTGCTGTTCCTCCAGACGGCTCACTGTCTGTTCCAACAGGCTCGCCGCGCCCGCAAGTCGATCCAGCATCAATGCCAATGTTTCAACAGAACGTTCTGCTCCCTGCTCCATACTGATTTCTCCTCTTTCTATAGGTGCCGAACTTGCACCAGAAGGCATTTGCCTGCAGTGGCTTGCGTTCGGGAAGTTGGTTTCCATCTACTCTCGGCTCATGCCGCCCCGGAATACGCCGCCAGGGAGACTCCATTGCGACGCGTTCCTTGAGGCTTTAACCGAAACGAGGTCTGCCTGTATGCGGCTTTATCCCGCAACAAGATCGCTGCCCCGGTAAAGGTCACGCGATTGAGCTTCCAGATCGAAGCGCGCATATCCTCGACGTGTGCATCGGCCAGTTCGTAAGACATGCCCATGCTTCCTGCGGCAAGGTCATGCAGTTTCGCTTCGACCTCAGGAAAGTCGCGGGCATACAGATAACCACCGACCGTCAATCGATGGCCTACGATATCTGCGGAAGTTAGAATTCCGCATTTGCTGCGTGCGTCGTGGCCGTCCCAGTCTGGTCGAAAATCCACCGCCATCCCCAGCAGCGACGGCAACGCTGCCTCCGCTGCGGTGCGGCTCAGCGTCACGCGGTGTCCACGTGATCCGCTCGGAGCGCGATCGCTGGGCACATCGACCAGTGTCAACACTCCTTCAAACGGCATCCGGTTTGGGTGCCCGTGGATGGCCGGGAACTCGACCGCCATTGCATCCAGTCTCATGTGCTCTCCCGTATTTCTGATTTGTGATGCGGATGTTATGCGAGCTGTGGTTGCAGCCCGCGATGTCGGCCTTCGAATCAAGCGCCTGGCTCGCTTTCCGCACTTTTCGAATCCGATGCGGCTTTCTCCAATTGCAGCGTGGGTGCCAGCGGTCGCAATCCGCGCTGCGCCCTTACTTCGTCCACGGTTAATATCCCCGCTTTAAGTAAGGCTGTTTGAATTTGCACAGTTTCCATCTCATCTCCAACATCGAGATCATTGAAAATAAACTCAAATTCACGCCATCCGAGACGCTTGCAAAATAGGTCGCGCGTAAAATGCTCAGCCAGCATTCGCGCCGTCGGAGCGATCGTTGTACGAAACGATTCGTCGAGCATTTCCTGCGCCGTGTTGCGATTCACATCGCTTTCCAAGCCGAGTAACATCGGCGGAAGTCCAAATGCATTTGCGATCATGCGGATCAGAAATTCCTGCCACTGCAACCGAAGTTCTGCGTCCGTTCCGCCTGTAAACTTCAACACCTCAGGCTTCTGTTCGCATGTCAGCAACGGCACCCGCCCCGTACCTTCGATCTCGTCCTGCCACCACCGCAGCAGGCGGTTGTGATGGTCCGGGGTCGTCTCATTCAGCCACAGCGCATATTGCACAACGCTGTTGCTCGCTAGTCGTCCCGCATATCTGTGTGCCGCCAGAAAACTATTCACAGCTTCGAAGGCCACTTCCAGCGACCCCAGCCCAAACGGGGTATGCGAGCGCGGATTCAGACGGATATACATCAGTTGGTTGTCGTACAGAGGGATCTTGGATCCGGGCCCGATTCCGTTCGTATTCTGCGCATAACGCGGAGAACTCTGATCGCCGTTCCAGTTGGCATTCAGCTGAATCGTGGCACCATCGACAGGCCAAAGTGCGAAAGGCCGCTCGGGATCGTCTGTCCGCTCCATCTCAATGGCGCCAAAACCACCCACCAACGCATCTTCCAGTGCCTGCTCCACCACAGAGCGGAAGGAGTCTGAATCGTTCGGCTCCTCCAGCGTTCTCCGCAGGATTTCCATTCTCGCGTGCGCGTCAGGCACGTCGGCGAGCGTATACCCCCGTCGCAACTGGATCTGCCAATCCATACTTGCAATTCGATCCTTGATCACGTTGATGGCCCGCCGTGCAACCGGGCTCTCGGCGAAGCGCCGCAGGTTTGCCGGCGTTCCCTTCGGCAATAACGCATTCGGCGGTCGCACAGGCCCCAGGATAGAGGGAAGGGGCACGGTTTTGCGCTGTGCTCCATCGCCATGTGCCGCTGCTATATCGGTTTCAGATTCGGTAGCCGGTTGGCCTTCACCCCTCGACGCCTGATCGTTCCAAATCCCATCGAGCATTGTTTTCCAGCTCACTGTCTCCGCCTCTCTCTCTTGTCTCGTTCGCCTGGCAGTGGAAATAGGTCCGCAATCTTCGCTTCGCCCCAAATAAAAAAGCGCGGCCAAGGCCACGCTTTTTCTTGTGCAACAAACTTTTCGACCCTGCTCCTACATGCGCAATTCTTCCCGGGCTCGCTCCGCGATGCGCGGCAGATCTGCCACAGTCATCACCCGAATTTGATTTCGCTCCATTGTCGCCACCCCGAACCGATACTGTTCAACTCGGTCTTCTTCCGCGCCGCTGGCCAGAATTTCTTCCGAGTCCTTACCCAGCAGACCGCGCAAGGGCTCAACAATCGCTGTCAACTCCAGTGTTGCATTCTCTACCCGACTTACCCCTTGGGCGATCTGCGGTGCGCTGAACGCAAGCACCTTTGCCGCCTCCAAGTCGCCTTCCAGAGAAACCGCATGAAACATTCGGATCACGCCGTTCGGTCGATAGCCGCAGTCAATCCGGAGCGGATCCCCAGCCTGCGTATACATTGCTGCTTGAATGCGCTTGCGCATCACATTCCACACACCCACCGCCTCAAATTGCCTGCGGATGGAAGTCGAAATGGCTTGCCTTCCGCTCGCCCGCCTTATGTCCCTTTGTTTCCTGGTCTCGACATACATCCGGCTCAGCTGCTCCATTTCCGCAGGAATTGAATCCGCCAGGCACGCCTTTGGCTCCGTGAGCTGCAACAAGTTCGAGAAGCTGTCTTCGAGCGTCTTCATCATCAGTGCGGTTTCAACCGCTCCTCTGGACAAGCGCTCCCTGACTTCATACTCCAGGCCTTCCAGAATTCCTGTATCCGCTTCCGGATCCATACACCGCACCCGAGCCCAATCCCGTGTAAAGCGCACCTGCGCCGTCTCCGGCCGACCTGCCTCACGCAGCACCACTCCGATGTTGACAAACTCATTCTTCACTGCATCCGGAACGTACCGGACCAGAAAGAATTCGCATTGGATCCGCTCACTGTTCACGTATGCTTCGCGATCCTTCCGTTATCGGCTGCGAACTTACCCATTCCCTTCAACTTTCCTCATTCTTTAACTTTTTCTGCTCCCCGAACTGCCCTTTTCCATATCCGCTTTCCATCCCACTCCATTTCGGAAATGGAATCCTTGAACTCTCCCGAAACTGCACAATCAAATCGCGCACCCGTCCACGCCGAGCGAGCAGCGTCACCGTCAGTCTTTCGATCTCGCGCAAGTCTCCTCCGTACCAGTTTGGAGGAACGGTTTCCGCGATCTGCCACACGGTATCTGAATCAATTTGCTCCACCCGACTCAGCCAGGGTTCGAAACTTGCCCAACCGGTCACATCAGCATATACCCGATTCCGGCCATATACCCCGCGCAACGGCGCGTCAGGAAAGCTCCACTCCCCCGCATGAAAACAATATCCTTGGTCCACGAAATTCGCCCGATATCGCTTCTCTCGAGGCTTTCGATGAAACACGGCCTGCCTTCCATTACTGTTGCAGGTCCATTTATCCAGCACTAACATTCCTGCAAACTCTGTCAGGTTCCGCACGTCGGCGAGCTGCTCTTCCGGCAAGTAATCCATCACCTGACCCGGCATCAAGCCTCCAACGTATCGAGATCCAAATTGCAATCCGCCGACGCAGCGTTCCTGTTGGCGACCCATATCGATGTAGAGCTCAGGCGTATTCTCGACCAGCCACTCGCTCACTTCCACGATTTCCGTCGCGGGAACAGAAAGTCCCACGGCTTCCGCAAGCCGCGTTGCAAACAACTCATTGGCCAGCACTCTCAAATGTTGCGGATTATTCTGGAATTTCACCACATACAGGTGGCCGTCCGAGCCCAGCATCAAATGGCTCTGTGCACCCCCACGCATCCGTCGTATCTGCTGTACCGCAATCACTGCCACCCGAAGCTTTGCTCCTTCAATCCCCTTCAACTTTGCCCATCGAGAAGGTGCCCGCTCCCGAATTGTAACCCGCAGAGAACCTGAACCCTCTCAGGATCGCAGCGTCGCCGATCAGTCGAACAATTGGATTCCGCTCTAAGCCCGCGATCGCATGGCAATCGACCCTACCGATTCCGCTATCGAACCGTTCGCGCTGGTTCGCACAGGTCTGCACGCACCTGCAACGCAATTGCCATGGCCATCACGCAATCGTCATGTACGCCGCCAGCAGCTCCCGTGCGACCATCGCTCTGCCTCACAAACGTTCGGCATTCTGCTAAAAGTCTGGAACTTGAAAATATCTCCGGACCGGATGTGAGCGCGCCACCCATCAGCGCGATCATTGGTGGCCGCGTGATCGCCGTGGTTAGCCACCCGGCCTGGCCTCGCTCCTCATAGATTGAGGCATAACGTTCGATTGTGCTCAGGTATGCGAGTACAGCCATTCCGTGATTGTTGCGCTCCACCACCAGCAATCCATGGTTATATTCTCTAGCCAGTTCCGCGCAATGCTTCGCCAATTCCCTTGGGGCAAGGTGTCCTCGCATTTCCGCACACTGCAAGCCAGTACGTTGCTCTATCACCTGAACCGCAGCATAATCTCCGTCCGTACCGCCTCCAGCCGGATCGACTCCTACCAGATATTTCCGCCCAGGCTGCGGCGGATACCAGATCCATAGCTGACCATTCCACCGTTCTTCCGGTGGTTCGTGCACCTGTCGCGCTCGTCTCTCAATGCAGTCCAAGTCGAACACGCACTCGCCGCTCGCCAAAAAACACGCATCTGCAGTCTCAGCGTACTCCTGCGCCGCAATCTTTCGAAACTTCCTCTTAAGTTGCCTCCGGAAACCGATCTGTTCTGGCACCAGGCGATTCATTTTCGCAAGCACCCGTTCTTCATCCGTCCATTCACTTTCCTCGACTGGATGTCCCCGATAAGCAATTTCCATCCACCAGGGAAAAAAATGACGGACTATTCCCGTGTCTTCGGCGCGTAGCCATTGATCGTAAAAATAGCCGTAAGCCCCGTTCGGGGTTGATTCCAGAACAAGCTCTCCATTTGGCACCAAAGCTGCACCCAGGCTCGCCATTGTTTCCGCTGCGTCGCCATTCCACCGGGCAATCTCCGAGCAGTGCAGATTTTGTATTGTCAGCCCACGACCCGCATTTCCGTCCGCAGCACTCTCCACTCGATATTCGCTGTCCAACTCCGGAAACAAAAGCTGTTTCGTGTTCGCTTTCGAGGTTCGCAATGCTCCTTGGCGCAATCCCTCCGGCAACAGATCGTAAAATCGGTGAACGATTCGGAAAATCTGCTCGGCAGCCTCTCGATTATGTGCCACTTCCACGCTCAGTGTTCCCGGTTGTGTAATGGTCTTCAGAAAAAAGCGACCGGCTATCCAGGTACTAATACCCATCTGGCGCGACTTCAGAACAATGTTTTGCCGGCCTCTTCTCTCTTCATAGGCTTGCTGTGCTGCGTTGGCTTCTAACGGAACAATTTCGCCGCCTCGATCTCGAACCCGCAGGAGCGCTTGCGCAAGCCCCATTGACAGGCCATTTCCTCCTAGTTCGAGGCAGCGATAATCCAATCGCTGCCCTAACCACAAAAGTCGCTCCAGATCGGTTCGCCCTGGCGAGCATAAGCCTGCTTCCTCTTGCCACTCCTCTAAGTTCTCCATTCGGCTTCCAAACTATCGGATAATCCCATCCCATTCCTTCCCCTTGGAATCCTGGGGGACCCTCGATAGGGCTTCATGCTACCTGAGCCTCGCCACAAGGAGCATTGCTCAATTGACGAGGATTCGGTAGCGCACAAATCGGTATCACCGTTGGATCTGTCCAAAGATCTTCCGGAGTCGGGTAACTCGTTCCTGGTCTTTGAAGCGGGTACGGCGTGGCAAGGCTCATGAAATATTGCAGCCCCGAACAATAGAACTCCTTTTTCGGT
>JAJXZK010000375.1 GCA_021780095.1 Acidobacteriota bacterium
GGCAGGCGTCTTGATCGCGCCAGAAGAATCACGAGGCGTCGCCGCAAAACCTCCCCGTGGAATCCAATTTTTCGCGGGCGGCCACCCTTCACCGAACGAGGCCTCCTTCGCCGGCGCCCGCGCAGCGTTGGAGATTCTGAGGGCATTGCCGCAAGACACGGCAGCCAATTCGCTGTGCTTCTTTTTGATCAGCGGCGGAGCATCGGCGATGATGGAGTTGCCGCTGGACTCCTCGATCTCGCTGGCTGATACGGAGAGCTTTCACCGCGCGCTGGTCGGCAGCGGTGCTTCCATTACGGAAATTAACTGCGTCCGAAAGCACTTTTCCGCCGTGAAGGGCGGTCGCCTTGCGCAAGCCGCCGGCAATGCGATGTGCCGATCGCTGCTGCTCTCCGACGTTCCCCTTGGGCGCGAAGACGCGTTGGGCTCGGGGCCGACCATTCCCGATTCGTCCACGGTCGAGGAATGCAAAGAGGTTCTTGAGCGTTATCAACTGCTGGCTCAGTTCCCTCTTGCTGTGCGGCGATTCTTCGAATCGGAGGACTTAGTGGAAACGCCGAAGCCGGGGATGCTGCAGGCTCGGGCGTCGGTCCTTTTGAGCGCGCAAACCGTTGCCGAAGCCGCGGCAAACAACTCAAGAGCGCTTGGTTATTTCGCTGTCATTGACAACAGTTGCGATGAATGGGAGTACCAAGCTGCGGCTCGACATTTGCTCGATCGACTGCGAACTCTCCGCGCCAATCACCCAGGCGCATGCGTGATATCGACGGGCGAAGTCAGTGTGCCTTTGCCGGCAAACAACACTGTGGGAACGATCGGTATTGGCGGACGCAATCAGCAATTTGCTCTCTACGCCGCCACCCTGCTCGGCCCGGAAGACGACAGCGTGGCCATTCTCTCCGCTGGATCGGATGGCATAGACGGAAATAGTCCCGCAGCCGGAGCCGTGGTGGATCGCCAGACGGTCAAAGGTGATGCGTTATGCCAGGCACGGCAGGACTTGGAAGCATTCGACGCCTATTCCTTCCTCTCGAATCAAAGAGCCCTCATCGTAACCGGCCCCTCGGGAAACAATCTTCGCGATTTGAGGATCTTGATCGCGGGACATCTGCAAACCCCAGTGGCATTGAGAGTTGAGCCGGAAATTCCATAAATCATATATTTCGATTTAGAATTGTGGATAGCTTCTCGAACCGATTATAGGGACACCACGTCGAACGACCGAACTTCTCCTGGCAGGCACTCATCGGCGACGCGATGGAGATGGGCCGCCATAGGCTGCAACTCGAAGCAAAAGACAGTCGGCAACGAGACGACGGGCACCCATCGCGTTACTGAGGCCCGAAAAGACACTAGCGATTTACTCTAAGTGATGGCAGATTCAAGGCGTGGATTCCCGAAGGCTGGGCCTTGTAAGTCTGGCACGCAAGTTGCACGACAGTACTGTACTGCATCAGAACCCGCACAATGAACCTTGGCATTCTGACGCGGAAAGATTAGCCTCGAAATGCCGCGGAACATTCCATTCCGAATCGCCGCTGTCGTACTGGCAACGTTAACGCTTGCCGCGGTGATTCTGGCATCGATCAACTATAGCCACGAAAGCCAATTTCAGATTCCGACGGACCAGGTTTGGTGGGCGCAGGCTCCCGGCGGCCTGATCGCGCAAAAAGTGCTGGCCCATGGTCCTGGCGACCGCGCGGGCATTGAAGCCGGCGATTTGTTGACTGCCGTTAACAACCATCGCACTCCGCGCCTAACATCGCTGCAACGGCAATTGTTCTCGACCGGCATTTGGAGCAAGGCAACCTACTCCGTAACCCGGGCTGGCATCCGGCTTGAGATTCCGGTGATTCTGGTGCCGATGGACCGGGACATCGATATCGGTCTGCGCCTGATTGCGCTGGTGTACCTGCTGATCGGCCTGTATATTCTCTTTCGCCGCTGGACGGCGCCGCGCTCCGTTCACTTCTACATTTTTTGCCTGGCGTCCTTCGTTCTGTACGCCTTCAACTACACGGGCAAGCTGAACCTGTTCGATTGGTTCATTTTTTGGGGCGGTGTCGCGGCAAGTGCCGCCCAGCCCGCACTTTTCCTGCACTTTGCTTTCACGTTTCCAGAACACAACCCGACTATGCGTCGCCGGCGCATGGCATGGCTGCTTTATCTGCCAGGAATTGCCGTGGTGGGCCTGTTCGTTACGGCCATTCGCCTCTGGTCTGCCACGGACCTGCTGTACCACCGTTTGAACCAGGTTGCAATCGGCTACATGACGGCGTACTACTTGACCGCGGCGTTGATTTTCTTCATCAACTACCGCCGAGCCGATAACCCGCTGACGCGCCAGCAGCTGAAATGGCTGACGCGCGGCACGCTGCTTGCTGTCACCCCGTTTACCCTGCTCTATGCGCTTCCCTATTTGCTGGCGCAGGCGTCTTCGCCAACGCTGCTGAGCCACATCGGCGTTTTGTGCCTGGTCTTTCTTCCATTGACGTTCAGTTATGCGATTGTGCGCTACCGGCTGATGGACGTCGATCTGATCTTCAAGCGCGGCGTCACCTATACGCTCGCGACGGGAACCCTGGTCGCCATCTACTTTGGCGCGGTCGCGTTTGCCGGTGAAGTGGTGCACAAGAGGCTGCCGGCGGCAGGAGGATGGGGGCTTGCCACCGCGATCATTATTGCGGCCCTGGTCTTCGATCCCATAAAGCGCGCCATCCAGGACCGCGTGGATCGCGTCTTCGATCGCAAGAGACTTGACTCTCGCGCGACCCTGGTTGAATTTGCTCGCAGCCTGAACACTCAAACCGATTTGCGGGCGCTGCTGAATGCCCTCGTCGATCGCCTGCCTCGCATTTTGCAGGTCGCCCGCGTGGGTGTCTTCCTCGATGACGAACGCGATGCCCGTGTCTCGAAGTTTCGTCTGGCAGCCAGTCATGGAATTCCCGCAATCGCCCTGAGTCATACTGAAAATCTGGAGACAAGTTTTCTTCGCTTCGATGGTCGCGACGATGGCTCACACATTTTTCTGGAAAGCACGCAGAATGCGCCGCACTTGACCGACAGCCAGCAGGGTGCCGTCGCCCTGCTGGACCTGAACTACTACCTTCCCTGCCGAGTCCAGCAGCGAACCATCGCGGTGCTGGGTCTGGGCCGCACGACGAATGGAGACTTCCTTTCCAGCGAAGACGTCGAGTTGCTGGAAACGCTGGCCAGCTATGTCGGCATCGCCATCCAGAACGCCCGCCTCTACGCCAAGCTTGAGGAGAAGATTGCCGAGTACGAGCAGCTGAAAGAGTTCAACGAAAATATCGTCGAGTCTATCAATATCGGCATCCTGGCCGTCGACCTTGCCGACCGCATTGACAGCTGGAATGCGCAGATGGAATCCATGTATGCCGTACCTCGGTCAGAAGCGCTGAACCAACCGCTGGCGAGTTTATTCCCGGCAGATTTTCTGGCTGAATACGACCGCGTGAAACACGAAAACGGTGTGCACAATCTCTACAAATTCCAACTCGCCACTCGTGTCGGAGAAATTCGCAACGCCAATATCACCATCGCTCCGCTTGTTGATAAGGACTTTACCACCGTCGGCCGCATCATTTTGGTCGATGACATAACGGAGCGAGTGCAGTTGGAAAGCCAGTTGATGCAGGCGGACAAACTATCCTCGATCGGATTGTTGGCGGCTGGCATCGCCCACGAGGTGAACACCCCGTTGGCAGTGATTTCGTCTTACACCCAGATGATGGCTAAGCAAATTCGTAGCGACGACCGTACCGCGCCATTGTTGGACAAAATTACCCAGCAGACTTTTCGTGCGTCGGAAATTGTCAACAGCCTGTTGAATTTTTCGCGCACCAGCACCATCGAGTTCAAACCGGTCAGCATAAATCATGTCTTGCGAGAAACGCTGGCGCTGTTGCAGCATCAGTTCAACAGCGCAAACATTACGATCGACCTGGCGTTGCAGCCGGAATTGCCGGATATCCTGGGCAACATGGGCAAACTGCAGCAGGTATTTCTAAATCTTTTTCTGAACGCAAAAGACGCCATGGCTGAGGGCGGAATATTGCGCGTGGAAACCATCGACAATGGACAAGTCGAGGTGATCATCGGTGACACCGGGTCCGGCATCGCGGCAGAAAATCTGCGCCGCATCTACGATCCCTTCTTCACCACCAAAACTGCAGTTGTTGAAGGCCAGAGGCGTGGTACAGGTCTCGGCCTCTCTGTAAGCTACGGCATTATTCAGGAACATGCCGGCAAGATTCAGGTCGACAGTAAGGTGGGTCGCGGGACAACGTTCCATCTGCAATTTCCCAAATTGAGGAAGCCCGTTCATGCCTGAGGTTGTGCGAGAAAGTATTTCTCCAGAAATCGACAGTGCTCTTCCGCTCCGCATCATCATCATTGACGATGAAGCCGCCATTCGTGAATCGCTGCTGCTGCTGCTGGAACTGGAGGGCTTTGAGGTTGCGACCGCGCCGGATGGAGCGAAGGGTTTGAAGGCCCTGGAAGAGTCGGTGTTCGACTTGGTATTGCTCGATCTTGCGCTACCCGGTCAGAGTGGATTTGAAATTCTTCAGGCGATTCGCGCCCGGCATGCAAATCTGCCAGTCATCATGATTACGGCGTACGGCACCGTGCAGAATGTCGTCGAAGCCATGCACTTCGGCGCCAACAATTTTATCCAGAAACCCTGGGACAACGAAAAGCTTCTGGCTGATATCCGCGGAGCCATCGGCCAGCATCGCGCGGAAACAGAAAATATTCAACTGAAGCGCGCCCTGAAGCAGCGCTACAGTTTCGAAAACATCATCGGCAAAAGTGAGCCCATGCAAGCTGTGCTGGACCTGGTCGGCCAAGTGGCCCCCAGCCGCTCCACGGTGCTGGTACAGGGCGAAAGCGGCACAGGTAAGGAGCTGATTGCCAAAGCGATCCATTCCCATTCGCCGCGGCGGGACAAGCCCTTTGTCCCCGTCCATACCGGAGCTGTGCCGTCGGACCTGCTGGAGAGCACCTTGTTCGGCCATGTCAAAGGCGCCTTCACTTCCGCCATCGCTTCGAAGAAGGGGCTATTTGAGATTGCAAACGGAGGAACGCTGTTTCTGGATGAAATCGGCACCATGGCACTGGACACCCAGGCAAAACTCTTACGAGTGCTGCAGGATCGGAAGTTCATGCTGGTGGGCGGCGTGCAGGAGCTTCAGGTCGACGTGCGGATCGTTGCTGCGACGAATGCCGACCTCCGCCTTGCTGTGCGCGAGGGGCGATTTCGAGAGGATCTCTTTTATCGGCTGAACGTAATTACCATCGAACTGCCTCCGCTTCGGAATCGAAAAGAAGATATTCCGCTGTTGATCGCGCATTGTCTGAAGCGCTTTTGCGAAGAAAATCAGCTCCCTTTGCGTACCATTTCGCCAGAAACGATGCGGGCGCTGATTGATTATTCCTGGCCTGGAAATGTGCGAGAGCTTGAAAATGTCATCGAGCGTTGCGTTGTTCTTTCCACGGACCAGACAATCCCAAAAGAATTGTTGCCCGATCATCTGACGGGACGTAGCTACGAGGCCAGCCTCCTGGAGCATAATCCAGATGCATCGCTATTTGAGATTTTGGAAGAGATCGAAAAGCATATCATCACAGATCGGCTGGAACACTGTAACTGGAACCAAACGGATGCCGCAGAGGCCTTTCGGATTCCGCTCTCAACCCTGAATCAAAAGATCAAGCGGTTGAATATCGAAATACGAAAGAAGCTGAAAGATTGACTCCTCACCTTGGCCATTCTTTCGAGCCGTCTTACTTCAAGCGCCGGTAAGAGCCTGTTCGAGGTCCGCGACGATATCCTCGACATTGTGACGCCCGAGCTGGGTGGTCGAGAGCGCGATGTCGGCCTATGCTCTCACCGGCACTCCCGTCTGGGCGACCCTGGGCAATGAGCGCTTCGGTCTCGTCAGCGTGCCTGAGAGCGTGACCGAGCTTCACCTCTTCGTCGAGAT
>JAJXZK010000304.1 GCA_021780095.1 Acidobacteriota bacterium
GCTCCGGTTAGGCTCTCGCCGGAGCGCACAACCACTTGCTGCGGCGCGGAAGGGGAAGCGTCCGCGCGAACAACTGTAGACTCCATGATGCAACCTCCGGCGCAAGCATAGCACTCAGCTGTGGAAGGGTCGAGTCAATTCACTGCCGGGTGCCCATTCAAGCCTCCCTTTGGCTTGAGTGGGATGAGGAAAGCTGCCCCACGTCTCGATGCTGATATGTGAGGGTTGTTACTCCGCGCTCTCAAAGTAGAATTCGTAACGATTGCGGCGACACCGCTACTGGCCTTCAGATTTCCCCAGCTTGCCCTTCGCCAGAAATTCCGGCACGCGGCTGGAGACGGCAGCAGCGTCGCAGTCTATCATCGAGTGGCCGCAGGCCGCCCCAGAGGTATTTACGTCGGCGCGCTTGACAAGCAACTTGGACGCGGAATACGCTTGCTGCGACCCGAAATAAACAGAAACAAATAGATGCAAGAAGGAAGTAAGGACTACTTGTTTCGTCTGTCCTCACACTTTTCAAGGATTCAAAGTTGCGGCGTCGTCGGCTTCGAATCGTCATCTGCCAACCGAGCGCCGTGTTCCGCGCCCGGTCCCGATGACTTCTCGAGCAACACGTCAGGAAACAGAAAATCTTCCACGGAGATCCCGTAAAATGCGAAGGATTTTGAAGGCTCCGGCATGTCTGCTTCTGCCATTTGTCTGCATAGGATTGGGATTCGCCCAGGCCCGTAGCGGCCAGCCAACGCCTCGCGTACTGACTCCGCAGCTCGCCGCAGCCCTGCCCGCTCCGGTTCCCTGCGACGCAAAGAAGGGCAGTTGCTGGAAGCCGACTATTGGAATGGACTGGAATTGGCAGCTGAGCTGCGATACAGCAAAGACCTGCACCAACCTTGATGTTCACGTGCCGTTTTACGTGATTGACGCGGTGGGGAATCCCGCTTCCACCGTGGCCGCGATTCACAAGCGCGGTGAGCATGCGTATTGCTACGTGGATATCGGCTCGTGGGAGGAAACGCGCTCGGACGCCTCCAAATTTCCTGAGAGCGTACTCGGCAAACGCTATATAGGATGGCCGCATGAGCGCTGGCTGGATATTCGCCAGATGGGCATTCTGGCGCCGATCATGATCGCGCGCATGCAGGTCTGCGTGCAGAAGGGCTTCGACGGCGTCGAGTTCGACAACGTCCAAGACTGGGATAATCCCACCGGCATTCCGATCACGCAGCAAGAATCCGCTTATTACACGGCGTGGATGGCGAACCAAGCGCATAAGATGGGGCTTTCCGCCTCATGGGAAAATGCGCCAACCAATGTTGCGGTGCTCCAGCCTTATATGGAGGCTCTGATCTTCGAATCCTGCTATAACTTCCACTTTTGTCAGAAGTCCGCACCCATGGTGCAGGCGGGCAAATGGGTGGGAGGCGTGGAATACAAAGCGGACTTCCAAGACCTACGCTTCTGCCCGACCTACGCGAAGGACCGGATGGTAGGCGCGTTCAAGAAGATGGCGCTCAACTCGTATCGCATTCCATGCGGGGCGAAAAAGTGAAACCGGAGAGCCAGCGTATCCAGCGAACGACATTGCTGGCCGGGCGGCGGTACGAAGTAGATATGCCCTGATTCGTGGAAGCGTCAGTCCCCAGGGCGCGGCTTTGGTTAGGCTCGCGGAACCGCCGATTGAGTTCCAATCCACGACCCATGCGTTGGCCGATTGCGCTGCCGATTTCAAAGCGCGTTTCAAATTGAGTTTGGCAGATACTTTCGCCGCAGCGCTGGCGAGAGAGAGGAAGGCCGATCTCGTCACCGGCGATCCGGAGTTCAAAGCGCTTGAGCGCGAGGTCAAAATCCACTGGTTGAGATGGGTATTGCTTTCGCCGGCTCGGCCCCTAGTGTGAGGAATTACAGAATAATGTTGCCGTGCCCCGTCCCTTCGGCTCTTAGAACTTTAGCTCGCTTCAATAGCGGCTGAAGTCATTTCCTTTTCCGTCTGATCCGGGAATTGTGAGAATGCCATCTTTGATCTGAAACTTGCCGAAACACGGTGCCTGATTTGGCAGTTCCATGCGTATGTTTCGGCCTTCAATCGTGTATTTCAGCGTCTTTTTTACAAAGGGAATCAATAGCAGGCACTTGCGGTTGGGATAAAAGATGTAATGCACTTCTACCTGGTGACCGCCCATATCTCTCTTTCCTTCCCACTCTCCCAGGATCGTAACTTTCGGATTGGGCGCAGTACCCTTGCGTGTAAGCTCTTCCTCGGGATTGCCCAGCAGTCTTAGCTGATCCTTTCCAGTAAATTGCAGTTTCAATCGCTCTTCAGGACCGTCTGTCGTGGATGGAGGGAATACAATTTCGCCGCTCTCGATCCGATATGGCATTTCGACTACAGCGCCAGGGCTAAGAACGAACGTACCATCGGCACGAAAGAGGAGCATCCAACCGATACCTCCCTTGGAAGTCTGCGTAGATCGCCATCTGCCGAGTAATTCTTGTGGCGGGACGTCAGCCCCGAGGAGCGGTAAGACCGCCAAGGCAATCAGGACAATCAGAAGATAAGAGGAGTTTCTCTTGCGAGAGTTCGCGCACTGTCCCGAACACTCAACGTACGCTGAATTCCGCATCAATCTACCTCCCGATCTGAGTTCGAGAATGTGAGTCAAGTCCCGCACTCGACTCACTCAGGCTGAGTTGCGGAAGGGCAACACTTTCCCACCGCGCTGAGTTTGACAGGTGCCCCACGATAAGGACGAAGGCTTTGTCAAGGCACAGATCAACTGAGCGGTGCGGCTGCGCCGCTTTCGCATTTTGCGCTCCGAAAACCAGAACCGCGAGCGCCATACATGCCGCGAGCATGAAATGCTTTACGCTGCTTGCATTGAATACACGGAGAGTTTCACAACAGGCTAGGTCTCCCAAACATTGCTTTTTCACCACGTTCATTTCCCCCTGAAATTTCTTCTCAATTCTGATTCCTGGGGGACTTCAGTGTAGCCTTCCGATTCATCATCGCAACAACAAGATTTCACTTTATCGGCGACTGGTCCAGGCCGCCGGTGTTGCGCAAAAGTCTGCGCTGTTGCAGAAAACTTTGCATGCCTCTTACTGACCGTGGGGTTCCGGCAGCTTTCCTGCAATTAGAAAGGCTCGCACACGGCTGGAAACAGCCGCAGCATCGCAGTTCATCATCGAGTGGCCGCAGGGAACCTGCGAAACATAAGTCGGCGCGCCGATCGCAGCCGCCCAGTCGAGCGCCGGCTGCGGATTCACTGTGTGATCGTACCGATTCACGATCACCAGAAAATGGGGCCCTTCGGCATGCGCCGCTTCGGAAATGGTCCGATCCCCAATCACATCCAGCTGCCGTACTGCGTCCAGTTGCCACAGTCTGTCATTTGCATCCGCATGGTCAGACATCTCCGCGCGGTGGATGTATGCGGTCGCCTGTTTCCGCGGCGTCAACTCATTTCGATACTTCGGAGTGATGACCACCAGAGCGTCGATCAGGTTCGCCAGCCTCAGATCCGGCTCGGTCGTGTAGTGGCCGTCGTCATAGCCGGGGGCCGACTCGATCGCCTTCATCTGGATCTCTTTCGTCAACAAGTCGAAGGTAGTCTCACGCGGCGTTCCCAGGATCGGCACTGCCAGATCAAAATATTTTGGATACATCACTGCCCACACAAACGTCTGCTCGCCGCCCATCGAAATACCGGTCACTGCATGCAGGTGCTGAAGGTGGAGCACCTCGGTCGCCAACCGGTGCTGGGCCCGAACACAATCGCGCAGTGTGAAATGAGGAAACTCCGTTCCATGCTGTCCCGGACTGTTCGAGGGCGACGAAGAAATGCCGTTGCCGAATGCGTCCACCGCAATCCCGAAAAGGCGCGTGGTATCCACCAGGTGCAGCGGCGACCTCCCGTCGCCAAATAGCTGCGTCAGTTCCGCAGTGTTTCCATGCAATGACGTGGGCATCAGCACTGCATTGTCGCCCGCTGCATTCAACCTGCCGAAGGTCCGATAGCCAATTCGGCAGTCCTGAATCACCTGGCCGTTTTCCAGTTTGCACTGGCCCAGATTCGCAAATTCCTGCTGGCTCTCCTGCGCCCGCGTGGACGGCGCACCGACCAGAGACAAAGCCAGCACACAAACGAGAGTCAAAATTCGATGGCACTGTACAGGGAAATTCCGTGGGTCGGATGACACGAGGTGCGTTCTCATCTGACCTTTATACAATCCCGCCTGCAGCCATCACGCGATCGCGCGGCGATTACTCGCCTTTGTACTTCTGGAACAGGTCGGGGAATTGCTTCTTCAGCTCGCCAATCTTCGGCCGGTCACAGATGTTGACATACGGATTATTCGGATTGTGCAGCGCATAATCTTGGTGGTAGTCCTCCGCCTTGTAAAAGCCCTGCAACGGTGCCACCTGCGTGACGATCGGCTTTCGGAACACCTTGGCTTCGTCGAGTTGCGCGATGTACGCCTTGGCGATACGCTCCTGCTCCGGATTTACATAGAAGATCACTGACCGGTACGACGGCCCGACATCCGGACCCTGACGATTCAGCTCGGTAGGATCATGCGCGACCGAGAAAAAGATGCGCAGCAGCGTGCCATAGGTGATCTTCGATGGGTCATATACCACCTGTACCGACTCCGCGTGGCCGGTGTTTTCCCGCGTGACCTGTCCGTACGTTGCCGTGGAGGCGGAGCCACCCGCATACCCCACCGTCGTAGCTGTCACGCCCTTCACCCGCTCAAATACAGTCTGCGTGCCCCAGAAACATCCTCCAGCCAGCACCGCTGTCTCCTGGCCAGACTGCTTCGCCAGCGGAACATCAGTGGTGGGGGCGGGGATGGGAGCCTTCGCCGCCCGACATCCCATACTGAAAAGAAAACCGATCAAAACGGTGAAAGTTGTACCGCGCCTTGCAAGCGAACTCATCATGGAACTCTCCCCTGAACGAAAGCGACGAACCTGCAACCATAAGACACCGGAATGGGCGGTTTGGTTACAGACCAGCACTGCCAACCGAAATGCCCGGGCGGAGTCTCCGGCTGGCTTCCTTAGCCTTGCAGCAGCAGCGGAACCAGCTTGCCGACAGCGGCGATCGTGGCCTCGCGCGCTTCGGGGCCGACCCTCCCGCCCGTCAAATACACGGCCGCCAGCAGCGGCGGATGTTCCGGCGGCGACAGGAATGCAACATCGTTTGCGGTTCCATAGCCGCCCGAACCGGTCTTGTCGCCCACATTCCAGTTCTTCGGCACGCCCGCCCGCAACCGCTTATCGCCGGTCGTATTCTTGGTCAGCCATTCCTTCAGCCGGGCTCGCGATGCGGCGGATAGCTGATTGCCCAGCACCAGCGTACCCAAATCCATCATGATTGCCGCAGGACTGGTGGTATCCCGCGAGTCGCCCGGCAGCGCCTGATTCAGGGTGGGCTCGTTTCGGTCCAGCCGCGTCACATTGTCGCCCAGTGTTCGCGCAAAGCGCGTGAACCCCTGCGGCCCTCCAATGGTCGCCAGCAGCAGATTGGCGGCCGTATTGTCGCTCAACGTCACTGCAGCCGCGCATAGTTCCTCAATCGACATCCCCTGCGCGACCCGCTTTTCTGTCGCTGGCGAATACGACACCAAATCGCTCATCGAAAAGTGAACAATGCGGCCGAGCTGCTCGTTCCCCTGGTCCACACGCGTCAGCACCCCACCCACTGTCAACAGCTTGGATGTGCTGCACATGGGAAATCTCTCATTCTCGCGATATCCTCGCCACTCGCCCGTCGCGGTGTTGCGCATCGCTACGCCCAGCCGTCCGCCGCTCGCGGCTTCCAGTTGCTTACACTTCGTAGTGAATTCCGCCGCACTATGCGCGACAGCCTTGACATCCCGGCTGCCAATGGCAAGCCCGGCCAACGCTGGAAAACCCGATTGCAGCAGCTTCCTCCGCGACATCATGAATGCAAAATCTCCGTGTGGACGGCTGCGAAATTTGGCCGGTGGCTTGTCTGTCCTGCGATGCTAGCTGACTGTGCGCGCCTGCAGATCGATCGTCATCGTATCATCCGGAGTTTTCACTACACCGCATTCGATTTCCGGATGGAACTCGATTGTCATTTCTGGGCATTCGCCGTGACGCGCAGTATCCATAATGTGTATCGTCATAACTTTCCAGAGTCAATGTGTCGTCAATCCTGTAGGGGCGTGCGGTTGGTGCCCCGCATGAGGGATAGAGCAGAGCCCGAGGAGATGCGCACAAACGGAGCATGAAATATACGCCCGGCTCCGGGGGATGGAGAATCACCCGCAATTCGGAAAGGGGCGCGCGCGTCGATGACCTGTCAGATTGGTGAGACGTTCGGCCTGTTGTCTCGTGAGCGCATCAACCTTGTGAAATTACGATGAACGGACGCAGCGCATCGTGGTACTAGGCCAGATGTTTCCAGACCGATGGCGGTTGCCGCATCATGCGAATCGCAGCGATACCGGCAGCCCCGGCGTGCAGGCAATCAGCCGCGTTCTCAGCCGTCACTCCTCCGAGCGCGAACACCGGTACAGGCCGTGCCGCTCGACAAGCTTGTTCCAGCAACTCTAGTCCGGTGCCGGGAAGTGTTATCGTTCCGCCCCCCCTCCGCTCCGAATCCGAAGGGATGTCCTCCTCGCAAATCATTTTTTCAAACACTGGCGCAAACAGAATACAATTCGGCGATTGTTGTCCTGCCAAGGACACTTCGTCCATGGTGTGACAGGAAATACCGATGGCCGGCAGGCGGGAGTACCCAGCGGCCGCGAAGATGCGGCGAACTTCCTCCGGCGTCAGCGCATCCGGGCCCGACGGCAGATGGATCCCGTCCGCGCCTGCGGCCAATGCCACATCGACCCGGGCATTCACCAGAACACTGGGCGCACTCGCCTTGCCGCTGACCTGCTGCACCGCGCGAAGCACCGCGCGCGTCAGCTCGACCTGCTCGCGCGCAGGAAGATCTTTCTCTCGTAGCTGAATGAATGAGACACCGTTCGCCGCCCACGTCGCCGCCAAGTCTACCAACTGCGCCAATGCGTCAGCCTTCTTCTCCGCATACAAGCGACGATCTGTAATGGCGTACAGCATGGCGCAGCCTACCCTTCCTCCCGTTCTCGCGTCCAATCAGTGGAACCAGTGTAAGCGGGCGGCGGAATAACCGTGTTCTTTCATCGTCCTGTGGTACTGTCGAAAATGCGATGCGCGAGCTTGGCTCTCAACTTGTTTTGCCGATCGAGAGAGGCTCCCGGCAAACAGCCGCCGGCGGCCCACACTATGCCAGGAATGAAATTGACAATCGGAATGGAGTGATGCAAAGGAACGATGGAAATATTTGACCTGCTCGTACTCGGGTCTGGCCCTGCCGGGCAGCGGGCGGCAATCTCGGCCTCCAAGCTGGGCAAACGCGTTGCCGTGGTGGAATCGCGAGAATTTGTCGGCGGTGTCAGCGTCAACACCGGCACTATCCCCAGCAAAACGTTTCGCGAAGGCGTGCTGCACCTTTCCGGCTACAACTATCGCTCCATTTATGGCATGAATTATCGCGTCAAAGACAAGATCACCATGGCCGATCTTGCCTTCCGCGTGCAGCACGTCATCAAGACTGAAGTCGACGTAACCGAGGCGCAGTTGTCGCGCAATAACGTTGAGGTGCTCACCGGCACCGCCAACTTTGAGGACCCAACGCACATTCGCGTCACCAATTCGCGCGGCTCCAGCGTGTATGAAAGCCGCAACACTCTCATCGCCGTGGGTTCGCGTCCCGCCACGAATTACAAGGTTCCGCTGAACGGCCGCAACATCATCAACAGCGATCAGGTTCTGTCCATGCCCGACCTGCCGAAGACGCTGATTGTGGTCGGCGGCGGTGTCATTGGCGTGGAATATACGTGCATGTTCGCGGTGCTTGGCGTGCGCGTCATCCTGATTGAAAAACGTCCAAAGCTGCTGGAGTTTGCCGATCAGGAGATTGTCGAGGCGCTCAGCTATCATCTGCGCGACAGCCGCGTCACGATGCGGCTGAACGAAGAAGTGGAAAGTGTAGAAGACCTGCCCGACGGCACCGTGGTCGCCAACACAGAGAGCAAGAAAAGGATTTCCGCCGGCGCGCTTTTGTATGCCGTCGGCCGCCAGGGCAATGTGGACGATCTGAACCTCGCCGCCGCCGGATTGGATGCCGACGGGCGAGGACGCATCAGTGTGGACGAAAACTATCGCACCAAAGTGCCCAACATTTTTGCCGCCGGAGATGTCATCGGCTTTCCCGCGCTGGCATCCGTTTCCATGGAACAGGGACGCATTGCCGCCGCGCGCGTGTTCGGCGACGACTGTGTCGTGTCGAATCCGAAATATTATCCGTATGGAATTTACACGATTCCGGAAATCTCTTTTATTGGCAAAACCGAAGAACAGTTGACGGAAGAGGACGCGCCCTATGAAGTGGGCGTTGCGTATTATCGCGAGATTGCGCGCGGCCAGATTCGTGGCGACACTACCGGCCGTCTGAAACTCATCTTCCATCGCGAAACGCGCCACCTGCTTGGCGTGCACATCATCGGCGAGGGCGCTAGCGAACTGGTCCACATCGGCCAGGCCGTCATGGCGCTGAACGCAACCATTGACTATTTTGTCGACACGGTCTTCAACTATCCGACCCTGGCGGAATGCTACAAAGCCGCGGCCTTCAACGGTCTGAACCGCCTCAGCAAGACGGTTGAGGAGAACTGAATCATGGGAAAGAGTCTGGGCATTCATCTGACCGGGCGCATCGTCACCGGCGTCATCGAAAGTCAAAAGCCATGTTCGCGCGTGTTTCATTTTCCTGACGACGCAGAAGACTCGGATTCGCTGCTGGACACGCCGCTCGACGGATTGATCGAACTGGTGCGTGAGCAGGCCGTACGCGCCGTAGGCGACTGCGGACCCATTGACGCCGTCGGTCTCGCGCTGCCCGGAATCGTGAAAGATGGCGTGGTGGAAGACGCGCCGAACCTGGCCCAGTTGAAGGGTACTCTCATCGCGGAAAAGATGCATCGCGCTCTTGCGGCGGCAGGGATTGTTGCGCCCGTCACCGTCTTGAATGACGCTGATGCCATGGCCGCGGGAGTGGCGGCGAAGCACGATCGCCTGGATGCTTTTGTCCGCCTGTGGACGCTGGGATACGGCATTGGGTTTGGACGCTATCCCTACGCGCCGGGAATCTGGGAGGGCGGCCATTGCGTGGTCACCCTCGACTCCACTGAAAATTATTGCGGTTGCGGCGGACGTGGACACCTGGAAGGCATCATGGGCCATCGTGCCATGCGACTGCGCTTCCTCGACATGGAACCGGAGGAAGTTTTCGCCCACGCAAAACAAGGCGATCCGCGTTGCCGGGAGTTTGAGCGGCTATGGCATCGCGGTCTCGCTGCAGCCACCGCGAATTCCATCCACATGCAGGGACCGGGCCGCTTTTACTACACCGGCTTCAACGTCCGCTTTCTCGACATGAAACTGCTGCAACATTATCTGCAGCAGATGGTGACCATGAGCCCACTGCAGAACTACATGTTGGAAATCGTTCCAATGAGCGACGATTTGGCCGTCACCGGCGCCGCCATCACCGCCTCCCAGGCCGCAAAAACATAAGCGCACTGTCTATGCGCGGACTTGAGCGAACTGGACGCGGTTTCGTCCTAGCTTTTTCGCCCGATAGAGAGCGGCATCCGCCGCGTTCAACAACTCCTCTGTGGAACGACTGAGTATGGCGGGCTCGCTGCAAACTCCAACGCTCACCGTGACCACGGGAGCAACCTCCGAACCCTCATTCGGAATGTTCAGCTCCGCGATGGAGTGGCGAATGGCATCGACGATCAGATGAGCGCTCTCCGCGCTCGTCTCCGGCAGGATCGCGGCAAATTCATCTCCTCCATATCGCGCGAAGGTGTCGCTGGATCGCCGCAATATTTTCGAGAATTGCTCTGCGATCTTTTTCAGGCATTCATCTCCCTCGGGGTGACCGTAGCGGTCGTTCAACTCTTTGAAGCAGTCCACGTCGATCAGCATCAGCGACAGAGGCTTCTCCGTCCGGATCGAGCGCTTCCATTCCGATAAAAGCACTTCATCGAAGTGCCGCCGATTGTAGATTCCCGTCAGCCCGTCCCGAATCGACAAGTCCCGCAGCCGGTCGAAGGCGTCCGCCAGCGCCATACCGCTTTTTGCCAGGTCGTGCTGCGACCGCAGATACTTGCTTTGTAGAAGCGCGGCCCGCAACCCATACAGTACAACCGCGATCACGATCGATGCGCATCCCATCCATGGGTATGCGGGCGCAATTCTTGCTCCCATGATTACGATGACCAGCGTGAACAATACTGGGCTCAGATTGTCCAACAACAGCGCGATGGAACGGTTTGAATCTTGTTTGATCTTGTTGCCGGCTCCAAACTTGTCTGGCCAGTATGCCAGCGCTGCCAGCAACAACAGGCAAGGCATTCCCCAAAAGACGTCCTGCAGACCTTGCGCGATGTTCTGCTCCAGCTCTAGATAGCCCAGGATCAGGGAGACAGCAGCGTAGGACCAGAGATAGATGAACAAAGCAATGTAAACGCGCCGCTTCGCTGGGGCTGGATTTCCAAACAGGCGCAAGGTAACGGCTCCGGCAAGCGTAAGATTCTCCGCGTTGTAGACATACATCAAAGATGTTGTCGAAATGGCGTTTGAGTGATGCGTCCACGGCAACGTCAGGAAAATTTGCAGGTAGATCAACACGGCGGCCATGATCGCCTGCGCCCCATCCAGCCAGAACAGAGACCTTAGGCTGGCTTCATCGCTGGTGAACGAAATCGCCAAAAGAATTGGAATCCCATAGATCAGGAAAAAGAAATCCGATACGGTGGCGGTTGTCTGCGGGAGATGCATGACGAGGTCATATATATCGTCGATCTGACCCGCGACCGAGAGAGACAATCCCGACGCAATCAAGATCCATAGCGTCTGAGTCTGACCACTCTGGTGGGAGGCACAGCTAAGGCAACCTGCGGCGGCAAACACAAACTCCAGCGCGATCAGAATATTGAACGCAACCACAGGCCTCGGGTCCGCGACGATCAGAATGCCACGGACGAAAAGGCTGCAAGCGCAACAAGCGAACAAGACGCGGGTAGAGAGCCATCGCGGGTACATCGATGCGGGCGTCGCACTGAGTCGCGCGCGCGACTCAGTTGCTGCCCTTGGCTCAGGCGCTGCACCCCGCGTAGCCGCCATGCCGTAGAGATTCGTCTCTCCAAGCAGCCCCGGATTGTCTGCTCTCATCATGAGTTACACCACAGGAATCACATGGTCGCTGGATTGTGGCCCATTCGGGTGAGCCGTGCATTTCCGCGGCAGTGGTAATACCTGATTTGTCAGTTACGGAGTATTGTTCCTAGTATTGCGGGGCATTGATCCGAAATCGGGCTTTTTTTTGAGCTGGAATAGCACGTTGGTAATGCCCGGAGATGCAGCAGCAGCCGAGATCTGTCATCCCGACCGCGGTCGAGGGATCTGCATTCTGAGCATGAGGAGGGAACTTTGGGGGGGGGACCGGCCTTCGCCTCTCAACGAAGACCGGGGACTCGCTTGGACTCGGAAAATATCTCCGGATAGGCCCTCTACATAAGGTCGCCCGATTACTTCTTCCTGGTAAACAGACTCAGATCGATTGCAGCTGCCATCGCCTGATACCCGGCATCTTTCGGATGAAGATGGTCGCCGGAATCGTACTGTGCCGCAAAGTGCTGCGGATTCTGCGGATCGCGTACGGCCTTATCGAAGTCGGCAACGCCATCGAAGATCGGGCTGGTGCGAATCCACTCATTCACCGCATTGCGAACCTCATTGCCCGCGTCGGAATAATAGCCGCAGCCCTGATACGGCGTCAGCGTCGCGCCAATCACCTGGATGCCGTGCTGATGGGCCTGCGCCGCAATTTGCGCGATGCCCTCCTCCAGCCGCTGCGTCAAATCCCCATAGGGTTGATGATCAGATGTGAACCTTCCAATGTCGTTGATGCTTTCCAGGATGATGACGTAGCGAGCCCCGCTGCGAGCGATCACGTCAGAATTGATGCGCGACACTGCGTTCGGCCCGTAGCCGTCCAGCAGCACGCGATTGCCGCCGATGCCGACATTCACCACACCCAGCACGCCAGATTTTTTCGACCCAGGATCAGCCGCCAGACGAGACGCCAGATAGTCTGGCCAGCGATGATTTTTGTTTTCCGTCGCGTACGCGCCATCCGTAATAGAGTCGCCTAGCGCGATCACGGCCGAGTCTCCCCGGGCTTCCACATCAACGCCGGAAACAACATACCAGGGCTTGCTCTCCCAGGACTTGTCGCCCAAATTCGCCGCACCGACCTGATCTCCGTTGACCGCGTAAGAAATCTGGTTCGAATCAGAATGCTCTGTACTCGCCATTGTGTGATCAGGGAAATACAGGCTGACAGCAATGTCCGTCAGCGCCGGAACGTTCATCGTGACCGGATCGCTCACCACTTCCGCTCCTGGAGGAATGATGACCGTTCCACTCCCGTTGAACGTCAATGCATGGTCGGTGCCGGCCTGAACGCCGCTTTGATTCGGAGTTCCATCGGCATTGGTGCCGAAGCTCCCGCTCGCACTCAACGCGACGTGTGCCGCGCCAATGTGCAGCGGCTCCGTCCCGAATCGGTTCGACAACCAAACACGCGCCTGCTGTCCACCTACACTTGTATGCACAATCTCCCGCAACGTCTCACCGGTGAAATCCGGCGCGTCGCCAGGATCGACTGCCACCATCGCCGCGCCCCAGGTCGCCACCCAGGGCGAGCGGGCGCTTACCGCGCTCGCGGCGTAACAACTGGGGACAACCAGAATGAAACTTGCCGTCGCCAACACTGCAAAGCCGGCAGCCAGCTTGTGCGAGACGCTGGGAACGCGCCCCTCGAGACTCAAAGAAGTTGAAAAGAATTTCATTGTGCTCCTCAAATTGTCGGTGTGGATGGATCTCGACGCATCAAACGCATGGGCAGGAATTTCCCTCGCGTCCAGAATACTCTTGCCTTTACGGTCTTCCATGTCCGGCGGCCTGTACGTCCACCGCTTTCGTAAACAAATTTAGATCGATCGCATTCGCCATCACCTGGTAGCCGGCATCGCTGGGATGCACATGATCCCCGGAGTCGAATTGCGGCAGATACTGCAACGGATGCTGCGGATCGCGCGTTGCCTGATCGAAATCGACGTAACCATCGAGAACTGGGCTGGTGCGAATCCAGTGATTCAATCCGTCGCGAACCGCCTCGCCTTCTGGAGTGAAACAGCCGCAACCTTGATAGGGTGTCAGCGTCGCGCCGAAAATTCGGATGCCGTGCTGATGCGCCTCCCTCGCCATCTCGGCAAACGCAAGTTCCAGTCGCTTCTCCAGGTCGCCGTATGGCTGGTGATGATCGGCGTAGCGCGCAATATCGTTGATGCTCTCCAGCACAATCAAGTCGCGTGCGCCGCTGCGCGCCAGCACATCGCGATTGAATCGGCTCACCGCGTTCGGACCGGTGCCGTCCCGCAATACACGATTCCCGCTGATCCCGACATTCACCACGCCCAGCACTCCGTCGGCTTTCGCGTCCGCGTCCGCAGCCAGCCGCGCGGCCAGATCATCCGGCCAGCGATGGTTTGTATTCAGAGTCGACTTCGCTCCATCGGTGATCGAGTCTCCCAGCGTCACCACTGTAGACCCCCGCGCCGACACATCCACCCCGGTCAGGAAATACCAGGACTCCATCGGCTTTGCTGTGTCCGTCAAGGTGGTTGCGCTCGTCTGATTTCCGCTGGCTCGATAGGAAGTCTGATTGGCCAATCCATGCTGCGTTTTTCCCATCGTGCGATTTGGAAAATAGCTGCTGATAGCCAGATTCGCGAACGCGGGAATGTGAACGACGATCGGATCACTGACGACCGTCGCGCCCGGAGGGATGGTGACGGATGCGTTGCCGTTGAATGTTAACGTGTGATCCGAAGTAGCGTCGAGGGCATCGGCATTCGTTCGCAGCGCGATGTGGGACGCGCCGATCAGTAAGGGTTCCTTCCCAAAGCGATTGGAAAACCAAACCCGCGCCTTTTCGCCGCCGACGCTGACATGCACAATCTGGCGCAATGTCTGGCCAGTAAAATCCGGCGCATGACCGGAACGCGTTGCCATCATCGCCGCGCCCCATGTCGCTACCCACGCGGAATTTTCGGATACATTCGCCGTCTGTGCCGTCGCCGCGGTCACCATCCAAGGCGTAAGCACTGCCGACACGAACGCGACAACCCACCGCCGCGCCAGCTTGCGACGATGATTGAATCGTTTAGACAAATAGCGAAAGCAGCCCACGCAACCCCTCACATTCCTGTCATCAGAAATGTACCAGCATCGCTCCTGTTGGGGCGAGTCGATGCAGATTCAGGGAGAATGGCGACGTCAGTATTCCCGTTGGTAGGTGCGGGTAATGCGGTCGTGCCAGCAGAGGTTGTCTTCGTCGACAAAACACCAGAGGAATCCAATTCCCAGCGGCAGAAGGGAGACCCACCATGCAGCCAGACGGCGTTGCAACGCGGGGCGGGTCGGATTCTGATCGTCGAAGGTGCACAGAGCAATGTGCGCATACAACATGCCGGCAGTGGCGCCGCTCAGCGAGAAGAACAGCATCTGATACAACACCCACAGCGCGACGTATACAACCCCCGCCAGCGCCGCCGCGGCCAGCCCGGTCGGCAGGTGCGGAGTGGAGGCGACAAACACCACCAGAAATCCCATAAAGCCAGCGGTGACGGCGGCGAAGTCCACCGCAAATGCCATGACACGACGATCGATCGAAGCCGGATCGACCATGAACGGAACATATTCCGCGGCTGTAGGCAGCGCTTTCCGGCTGTATGCCGACGGTTCCTTGTCGAGTGAGATCGAGGCCCATTCCAACCCGCGAAAACTCGATGATGCCGTCGTGCTGGACGCGGTGTTATTCGTGCGCGCTGGCTTCGACGTGACAGTGTTGCTCGATGGTATCGTCGCCGTACGCGCCTGGGTTATGAACGTCGAAGAGCGCGGCGCAATCGTTTCCTTGGCGTGTTCGCCCGCCGTGACCTGTACGGTCGGAATTCCACCCGGCTCGGTCGCAGCCTTCTTTGCGACCTCAGAGTGTATGGCAGCAGACACGCTGTTCTGCACGCCCGCGACGAATTCTTCAATCGCCTTCCGCTGCGCCTGCGCGGCTTCTTCCGCAGTTGGCTGCAACTGCGAATGAGTCGCGAGTTCAATTTGCGTCTGAGCTCCAGCTTCGGGCTGCACCTCAAAAATGCGAAGCTGCGACGCCGATTCCTCCGGATACGCAGACGCTTGTGCGCGCGTGGGATCTTCCGGCAGGTGCGGACGAGCGCGACGGGACGAGATCAGCTCGCGCGGAAACTCAATAAGTTTCGACGGCAGCATGGCGCGAGGTTCAATCAGCGATGAAGCCAGCAGATCTTCCAATGACGGCTCGGCTTCCGGCTCCGCCTGGTGCAGGCGCATCTCTCGGCTGCGCGCGGCAAACTGCGGCATCACTGCCGTTCCCGGCACCATGGGCTGCATCGACTGGGTGACAATTGCGGAGCCATAACGCTGCACAGGCGCCTGCTGTCCGTCGGCAGCGCCAGTAGCGGAGACCGAGGTTGCGTCGGAATTTGAGGGGGAGGGCTGAACGCTGTTTTCCGCGTCTAAATCCTGAAATAAATCTCCGGCGCGCTCGACGGCTTCATGGGCCTGTTGCGCGCGCTGCTCCGCCAACAACTCCTCGGCGGCACGCGCAGTCTCTGCCGCGATCAATTCACTGTATGTGGGTGCAGATGCGTATCGAGACGCTACCGCGCGAGCGATCTTTGTTGCTCGAGAATCGATCGGAGTTCTGAGTGGCGACGAGGGCGTGGCCGCTGTTTGCGGGCGGTGCGCTCGATAACGATCAAGACGCTCCGTAATCTCCTGTTTCCAATCGTCGCTCAGCATTTGTTGCTGAGGAACTAGTGGCGTCTGTGGCGCGGACAATGCTGGACTCACCCTTAACTCCTATTATATAGCCCTATTATCAGTGCAATTTCCACAAAAAAATCGCTTACCTGAATTTGTTTCCTTCAAACAGAGATGCAACGCACGGTCGCAGTTCTGTCTCACCGCAAAAACGAATTTAAATTCGGCTGAAGAAGGAAGAACTGCGGAGAGAGCAAACCCGCGCGGACGCATTGCAAGCAACACGACTGCGTCATCGATCAGGATTGTGTGGATGCCAGAGCGGCGGGTCGGAAAACATCGGCCAAAACTTCCCTTGCCGCAGGAACATTTACACTGAAAGTGTTCCGGCCCATGAGAACCCGTGTTTGTATCTGTACCATGCTGCTCGCGTTTTGTCATGTGCGAATGAATGCGCAGGCATTGACCCTGCCGCTCCCGTCGGGCCGATTCGGAATCCATTTCCTCCTGTTTGCCGCTGCGAGCATGCAGTCCGGCACGCCCCCAACTGCCAATCAGAATTCAACTGCAGCCCCTTCAAAGTCCGCGCCCGACCCAACTCCGACCTCCAACACAAATCTTCCAGATGCACCACAATCTGCGGCTGAAAAGCTGCCGATAGCGGAGCCAATCCCGGCGCCGGTCGCCGGTGTCCCCGTCACCATCCATGCCCACCACCAGGAACGCCGTGGGGATATGTACGACTTAGAAGGTGGAGTCGAAATCGACTACGAGGACTACGTGATCCTCGCCGACCATGCCACCTACAACGCAGCTAGCGGAGAGGTGACAGCCGAAGGCCACCTGCAGGTGACAGGCGGCCCCGATCACGAAGATTTTGCCGCCGACCACGGCACGGTCAACCTGAACAAGCAAACAGGTCATTTCTATAACGTGATTGGATCCGTTGGCGTGATCCGCGCTCCTTCCCCGGCGAACGAGTACATTCCCAAAATTCTGGGGCTTCCTCCGTCCAACAATAGAAGCCTGTACACTTCGACGAACCCCTTCCTGATTAGCGCCAGGGAACTCATCAAGAAGGGTCCGGATAGCTACGAGCTCATCGGCGGCAGCATGACCTCCTGCCGCCTTCCCAAGCCCGATTGGCGAATTCTTGCTCATCAGATCATCGTCGACAACGGGACGGCAAAAGCCAAAAACGCAGATTTTCAGGTGTTGAATAAACCCGTCTTGTTCTTGCCGTATGTCACCCACGGCGTCGATACTTCCAGCCGCCAATCCGGTTTGCTGATTCCCTCGCTAGAAGTCGGCTCCAGCATCAAGGGCACCGTGATTGGCGAGCAGTATTACTGGGTTATCAACCGCAGCGCGGATTTGCTGGTGGGCTTCCAATATTATTCCCTGCGCGGCTGGGAGCAGAGCGCCGAATTTCGCTACAAAGGTCGAGGCCATGACTTTGTCCACGGAACATATAACGGCGTGGAAGACAAAGGCATTGCGCTATTCAACTATGCCGATCAAGGGGGACAGGATACGATCGTGACCGCGCGTCATGACCTGACGCCCTATACGCGGTTAGTCGCCAATGCGGAATACCTCAGCTCCTACGTGTACCGTCAGGTCTTTGCGCCCAACTATTCGCTGGCCGTGTCTTCTGAAGTAAAGTCCTGGGCCTTTCTGACGCACGAAAAAGACGGCTTCGCCAGCAGCTTCGATAGCGAACGCTATGAGAAGTACGCCAGCGACATATCGGGCGATGAGATACGAATATTCCACCTTCCGCGCATTGAATTCGATGCGGTGGACCACGAACTGGGCTCCTCGGGACTGCTGGCAGGCGGTGAGGCCAGCTTTGGATTGCTGACGCGATCGCAACCGTACTACCAGTCCCACCACGTCGGCCGTCTCGATCTGTTTCCGCATGTCACGGTTCCGTGGATTGCCGATGGATGGACCATTCGGCCCACCCTGGGGGTGCGCGGGACGGGTTATTCGCACAGCCAGATTCTGGGCCCGGTGCCGGCGAACGAGCCGCCACCTCCCGCCGGTGCCCTGCCGGGCGAAGATGCTGTGCCAACCGCCATGGATGCTGCCATCAATCGCTCCGCCGTGGAAGCTGACGTGCAGATTCTCCCTCCCGTATTGGAGCGTGATTTTGACGGCCCCTACCTGGCAAATCGGTTCGGCGTTGCGCTTCGGCATACGATTGAGCCGGAAATTAACTATCGTTATATCGCCGGAGTCGGCAACTTCAATCAGATTCCGCGCTTCGACGCCACTGACATCTACAGCGATACCAATGAGGTGGAATATGGGCTGACCCAGAGGCTTTTCCTGAAGCGACTGCACCCCACGCCATGCGGGAGAAATGCTGACGCAGCGGAACAAAGGGAGCCGTCCCGTCACGACTGCGGAGAAGTCTCACGGCAGTGGCTCTCCTGGTTTGTCGGACAGAAATATTTCATCGATCCTACGTTTGGCAACGCGGTCATTTCCGGGCGCCGGAACATATTCACCACGACTCTGGATATGAGCGGGGTCGACTACATGACTGCCCCGCGCGACGTATCTCCGGTCGTCTCCCGACTGCGAGTGGAACCCAGCTTCAATACGGATCTGGAGTGGGATACCGACTATGACACCAAAGCTGGCCGATGGGCCGCCAGCAATGTGTTCGCGGACTACCGCCATGGCAATTTCTTTTCCGGACTCGGTCATTCGCTGCTGAATGCTGTGGGCGAAGTGCCCGTGCCGCCGACCCAGGCAGCCAATTTTGTGAACTATAACCAGATGCAGCTGCTTCTAGGCTACGGCGCTATCACTAAGCCAGGATTCAGTGCGGCGGCAAAAGGCAACTTCTCGCTGGAGGGCCGCGCGCTCGAGTATGGCGGTATACAGGCCACCTACAATCGCAATTGCTGCGGCCTTACGGTAGAGGTCCAGCGCTTCGCGCTGGGAGCCGTTCGCAATGAGACGTCGACCACCTTTAACCTGTCGTTGTCAGGTGTCGCAGCAGTCGGCAGCCTGGTCCGCGCCGAGCGTCTCTTCTAGGGCCAATAGAGTCGCTCCCCGACGAAAGCCGCGATCTCCGACGTTTTGCGTAGCAACACGAAATTGCACACTGGCCGCAATCGTCGCTCAGGGAACGCGCCCGACAAAATCCCCCAGCTCAGCCCGAAAATACCCGACTTTCGACGCGGGGCGGGATCTACCAAATGACCCCTTTCCCTGGAGCCAACCGAGGCCGCAATACGCCTCTGCGTGTGATAATGGTGGTACATCCATCGCTTGGGGAACTCGTTGCGCATATCTCGTTTTTTATTCGTTCTCATCCTGGTCGCCGGAGTCGGCTGCAAAGCGCAGACCCCGTCCGCCAGCAACGCCCTTCAGGCGAAGCTCGATCGACAGATTCGGTTGACGATTCGCTCCCAATTTAACGTTCCCCCGGATTACACGGTGACATTGGGCAATCGCAGTAAGAGCGACATCGACGGATTCGATACCTTGCCCGTTACCTTCAGCAACGGCTCCCAAAAGAAGACAACGATTTTTCTGATTTCGAAGGACAACAATACGCTGGCGCGGCTGGAAAAGTTTGACCTGACGAAGGCCCCCGGTTCGGGGATTAATGTGCTCGGCCGCCCTATCCGCGGCAATCCAAAGGCCAAGGTGACCATTGTCAACTTCGACGATCTGGAGTGCCCGTTCTGTGCGCGCATGCATGAGGTCCTATTCCCCGCCACGGAACAACATTACGGCAATCAGGTTCGCTACATCTATCTCGACTTTCCGTTGCTACAGCTTCACCCCTGGGCGATGCATGCCGCTGTGGATGTCAATTGCCTCTCGGATCAAAGTCCCACCGGATATTGGAATCTTGTCGATACCCTCCATGCTCAAAGTGACCAGATTTCCGGCGCGAGCGGGCAGCAGAATGTGGCCGCGAGCGTCAAAAAGGTGGATGACTTAACCCTGGCCGAGGGAAAACGCGATAATGTCGACATGGGGAAATTGCAGGCTTGCATCTCCAAGCAGGATGAATCGGGGATTCGCGCGTCCATGCAGCAAGGCGATGCGCTGGGAGTCGATGGAACTCCGACCATGTTTATCAATGGCGAGCGTGCCACAGGGGCTCTCTCGCAATCGATGCTTTGGACTATCATTGATCGCGCCATTCGGGATGCCGGAGAAGTGCCGCCGCCAGAGAACAACTCCACACCGGCCACGCCTTCTAGGGCACCGGCTACGCCGGGCAACTAGCGGCGGACACGGCAGCAGTGTGAATGCACCAGAAACCGTCGAGTCTACGGAACGGTTGGAACATGGAACGGCCGGAAGCAACGCGAATCCGGCAGGCAAAGCAATTCCAGGGAGGATGTATCCCGGAGCCGCACCGCTGGAGTCGACGCGACACCAACAGGAAGCAGTGACATTGAATGATACGAGACAGGACGGAATAGCCCTGGTTTCGCTCTAAGTGAATGGAGAACGGATTGAACCTCATCATGCAGACTTTGTCGAATCCTACCGCCGCTGAATTCTCTCGCAGGCCTGTAAAAATCGCCCTGCAACGCGCCGTCAAAATGGGTACCGTCGCCATGTCCGGCGCTCTCTTCTTTGCCGCCCTCGCAGGCTGCACGCGCACACCCGGACCAGATGTTTGGGCTACCGTGAACGGCCATCCGATCACGGAATCAGAAGTGAACAAGTACTACCAAAACCAGGTGAGTTCCAGACAGCAGCAGCCCACGTCAGACGAAGCGGCGATGCTGAAACTGGAAATCCTGCATCAGCGGGTCGGCGAAGAAGTGATCCGGCAGCAGGCGGAGAAATTACACCTGGTGGCTACCGACGCCGAGGTCGACGCAAAAATCGCGCAGCTGAAGGCCCCCTACACCGAACAGCAGTTCAATGAGCAACTGAAAGCCAAGGGGCTCACCCTGGACGATGTTCGCCGCGATTACTGGCTAAATCTGACCACGGAAAAGGTGCTGAATAAAGAGATCGAGTCCAAGATCAACATTACCGACGCGGACGTTGCAAATTTCTACACTCTGCATAAGGCAGACTTTAATCTAATCGAGCCGCAGTACCACCTGGCACAGATCGTCGTCACTCCAAACCCAAGCGGCCGCGTCGGAAACCGGCAAAACAGTAAAGCGCGTAATGACGAAGAAGCGCGCAAAAAGATTGAAGCGCTACATAATCAGTTGGAGACTGGAGCCGATTTTGCCCAGCTCGCCATCAATTATTCTGAAGCACCCGAGACCACCTCCAGCGGAGGCGACATGGGCTTTGTGCCGGCGTCACAGCTCAAGTCCGAACCCGAGGTCTATACTGCCATCAGCAAACTGCAGCCCGGTCAGATCACCCCGGTTCTACCCATCACGCAAGGCCCGTCCAAGCAGCCTGCCGCCTACATGATCTGCAAGTTGATTGCGATTGAACCCGCAGGACAGCATCCCTTGAGCGATCCGCGCGTGCAGCAGATGATTCGTCAGCAGCTGCACGACAGCCGCTCCCGCCTGTTGCAGAGCGCCTACAACGAAGCGCTGCGCGATCAGGCTCGCGTCGTCAATTATTATGCGGAAGACATTCTAAAGAACGCCCGCTAGCAACAGTCTCGTACATGCGAAGTCTGCCGTGATGGAAAAATGAGACCCGCCCACAAAGCGGGTCTCAAACTTTTTGCCCGGCAGAAACTGCGGATATATGCACTACCTCCATGGCCTGACGATTGAGTTACCATCCCCGCCCAGTTATCATTACGCCCGAAGGCCAAAGAGTGGAGAACGCGGGGGCGAACGGCGGGGCACGCCACTCCTGCAATTCTGATACACACCGATTGGCTGCTTGGCACGAAGGTTCCGGAGTGGAGTATCGAATGAAATTGTTGCGGTGCTTTGTCGTTGTTCTCTGTTGTGCAATGACCTGTTCGGCGGCCGAATTGCCGAAGTGTTATCAATCGATGAATCATGTTACGTGGATCGTGCACAATGTCGATCACGTAAAAGCAGCATGGAGGGCGCTCGGCCTTTCCGACATAGAGGAATCTCCCCACGTCCAGTACTCCGGCGAGTATCGCGGCAAGCCTGTCACCATCCGTGCTCGTCAGGTCACAGGACATCTCGGAAACCTCACCGTCGACTTCATCCAGCCAGCTCAAGGACAGGTCAACGCTTTTTCCGGCTTTCTCTCCAGCCACGACGACGGCATTTTCTCCTTCGTTTTCCAGGTCTCGAGCAAGGAGGAGATGAATAAGGAAATTCAGCGGTTGGGTAGCCTCGGCGTCGACGTGTTGCAGCAGCTAACCGTGAATGAGCGTGGTACGCCGGTTACGTTGACCTACTTCAATACCGAGCCTAGGGGAAAATATGTGCTGGGTCTCATGTACTCGCCGGTCGCGACGCCTTCCCCTGGCGGCAAATCGATGGTCTCGCATTTTGGGGCTGTTGTCCGCGACATCCCGCCTGTCTCGGCGTACTGGCAGAGGCTTGGATTTCAAACCATCCCCATCGAGCATGCGACGCCTCGGAAAGACATGCGATATCGCGGCAAACCTTTGTGGTTTTACTTCGACGTCGGCTTCCAGCGCTATAACGCTCAGTTCGCGGTCGAGTGGATCTCCGCGCCCGCGATTCCGCCCAACATCTATGCGGATTATTTGAAGCTCCATGGAGAAGGAATTCAGCACATTGGGATGCCCGTCGATGATTTGTCCAGAAGCGTCGCCGCGTACGAGCGGCACGGCTACAGCATCTGGCAGGCGGGAGCCTGGGGAGATGTCGGCAAGAAAGACTCCGGCCAATACGACTATATGGATACGGACTCCATCGGCGGCATGAGCGTCGAATTGATTCACGCCTATTAGCGCATCATCGGCTCATTTCGGTTGCGAACTATCGCTAATGAGGGAAATGCATCCGCAAACTCGTCGTTCGGTCTACGCTGTGAGCAATGGCGCTACTCAATCACCAGAAGCAATTTTCCTGCCTGCACAATGGCGCCCGCCTCGACCGCCACGCGAGTGACCGTGCCCGACCTGGGAGCCTTCAGTTCGTTCTGCATCTTCATCGCCTCCATCACCAGCAGGGGCTGCTCTTCTTTGACAGCATCCCCGATCGTCACCAACAACTTCACAATCAGACCTGGCATCGGCGCCGTGATCGACAGCGCGCCACTCTCGCTAGTGGATGTTCTCTTCTGCCATCGCAGTGCCCGCGGGTCTCCAATGGTGTAGGTCATGCGGTGCTCCCCGACAACTACCGCCTCGGCGTCTGTACGAGGATCGAAGACAACGCGATACGAGCGTCCTTCAATCAGCAACGACGAAACGCGAGGGGAAAGAAAGCGCGCATCCGCGGCGCACGGCTTGCCGTCCAGTAGAAATCGTTCCGCACTGCCGGGCCCATGCTCCACCGACAGCATGTGTTTGTGGCCGCGCAACTGGATCTCGTAGGTCACTGTCGAAGCCCCTCATTGCGAGCCGTCCGCTTCCATCGCGAGGGTGTATCTGGATTTCTGCCGTTATCGGTGGACGCAGACCCGGGATTTTCCGCCACCCCCGAGCCCTCCTTCTGATGAAAGATCGACGCGGCAATTACCGCAGCCTGCTCTCGCATCGCCTGACGTTCGGGGTCTCCCTTTTCCGCCTTCATCCGAAATTTGGTCAACAATGGCTCCAGGTAACTGATGTCGAACTTGCCTTTGCGAAAATCCGAGTCTCGCAGAATGCGACGAAATAAACGGACATTGGTTGCGATGCCGCCGACGTGGTACTCGCACAAGGCGCGCAACATGCGTTCAATCGCCATGTCGCGCGTGGAACCGAACGCAATCAACTTGGAAATCATCGGATCGTATTCCAGTGGCACCGTCCAACCTTCATACACCCCACAGTCTTCGCGAATCCCCGGCCCAGACGCCTGCCGGAATCGGGTGATCTTTCCCGGAGACGGAAGAAAATCCTTCTCTGGATCTTCGGCATAGATGCGGCACTCGAGGGCATGTCCGCGAAGTTGAATATCCTGCTGGGTGAAAGGCAGCGGCGCACCTTCGGCAATCCGAATCTGCAGATGCACCAGGTCAATCCCGGTCACAAATTCCGTTACCGGATGGTCGGCGGACAATCGCGGGTTCATTTCAAGGAAGTAGAATTTGCGCTTCGAATCCAGCAGGAACTCAACGGTCCCCACATTCGTATATCCAGCTGCTTCAACCAGGCGGATTGCTGCCTCGCCCATCCGCGTTCTCAACTCCTCATCCACTGTGGGCGACGGCGCTTCTTCAATGATCTTCTGGCGGCGTCGCT
>JAJXZK010000128.1 GCA_021780095.1 Acidobacteriota bacterium
GCTAGCGGGCTCCTTCGAAGCGTGAGGTTTGGTACCACACTGGAGGATCCACCGGAGATTCAATTATCTCTAGACGATTTCTTGCAGAGACAGGCCTTGTTCAACGGAGTCGGGTAGTCCTTGGCATCCCACGATACATTGTCGAGCGAAGCTGGGTGTTATTAGGTCGGATTGGAATGATGGGACGCGAATTCAGGGATGCGACCACAGCGCTCCGCTTCGGTGGGGTCAAGTTAGGAGATCAGGCGGGCTAGATGAAGACGTCTCTTGAGATTTGTGTCGATTCGGTAGAGTCGGCTGTAGCGGCTGAGTGTGGGGGAGCGCAGCGAATTGAGCTGGTCAATTCGCTGGTCGAAGGGGGGCTAACTCCCAGCCTGGGTCTGATTCGAGCGGTCCGTTCGCGAATCAAGATCGGGGTTTACGTAATGATTCGGCCCCGAGCGGGCGACTTCATATACTCTGACGACGAACTGGCGATCATGCGCGAAGACATAGGGCTGGCAGTCCAAAACAAGGCAGATGGCGTTGTGCTGGGCATACTCACAGCCGATGGCGATGTGGATGTTGAGCGCACACGTGAACTAGTTGAACTGGCGCGCCCGCTGGAGGTTACATTTCACCGGGCCTTCGATATGGCGCGAGACATCGACGAAGCGCTGCGTGCCGTCATTCGAGCGGGCGCAGACCGTGTACTCACGTCTGGGGCTCAACCAACTGCTTTGCAGGGTCGGCATCGCATAGGTGAACTGGTACGAGCTGCTAGGGGAGCAATTGCGATCATGGCTGGGGGAGGCATTCGTGCCGAAAATGTCGAAGCGATCTACCAAGCCACTGGGGCACTTGAGTTCCACGCCGCGCTAAGGAGTCCCGTCGCTAGCCCGATGAAATACCGCAGGAGCAACCTGCATCTGGGAGTGCCGGGCCTGGATGATACCGTTCATTACGTGGTATCCCCGGCAGATGTTCAAGCTCTGCAGAGGGCCATCACACGTGCGCATACCGGGAAAACTGAGATGCAGCGTTCTGAAGTCAGCAGTGCAATTTAGTCGCGATGGGCAAGGGAAGGGATATGAGCCGCCGACAGTCACGTAGAATTGGAGCGCATTCGAGAATTAGGGTTTGATCGCCCTGAGCGCCGAAATATGTCTTCCAAAACCGATAAGAGAGCCAAGGAAATTCTGAGGATCTTGCTAAGTCACGGCAAGATCTCGGTGGAAGAATTGTCCGAACTATTTGCGACTTCGCCGGCAAGCATCCGACGCGACCTGATGCGTCTTGAAGAACGCGGCTTGGTTCATCGTACTCACGGTGGCGCGATGATAGCCGGGCAAGTCTATGAACCGTTCCGCTTCGATGCATCGTTTCACGAACGTGAAAGACGATTCACACCCGAAAAGCAGAGGATTGCCTTAGCGGCTGCAGAGTTGGTTGAAGGGAACGAGACAGTCGGGGTTACCGCGGGAACAACGACTACGCAGGTAGCACGTGCACTCCGCGTTCGTTCTGGGCTGCATGTGATAACGAATGCCGTCAACATCGGCATGGAGCTAAGCTCGGCGAATGGGCTGGATACGGTGCTGACTGGGGGATGCATGCGATGGCCTGGAGCATTTTCGCTGATCGGGCCCTCAGCGATCGAGTCTCTTAATGTGGTCGTAATGGATAAAGTGTTTCTGGGGGTCTGCGGGGTCAGTCATGAGTATGGCGCCACAACGATTGAGGCAGACGAGGCGTCGGTATTTCGAGCGATGGTTCGCCGCGCCAAACAGGTTATCGTTGTGGCAGACTCCAGCAAAGTGGGAATGGTGAGTCCGTCCGTAATTTGTGGCTCTGCTGATATTGATGTATTGATTACAGATGACGGAGTCGCGGCAGAGGCAGTCGAGGCATTCAAGCGCTGCGACGTGCGCGTCATTGTCGCCTGATTAGCACTTATCTTGTCATGATCGGCCTGTGATCTTCACAACCCCCAAGGGGAAGCACCAGTAGGGCGAGCGCAGTAATTCACTCTTGAAGAACGAACGCAGACGCCATAACCGACTCAGCTCGTTATTCGGACGAGATTCTCAGCTTCGATGCGAGGTCCAAGGATTGAGACCTTCGGAACTTGGCCGCGTGCCATGGCCACCTCATCACAGCGATAGAGACGGGGACAATTCTGGCAATCCTTGAAGATCTTATCGGGAAGGGCGGCTCTGTTATCAACTTCGCGAAAGCCATAACGGAAAAAGAAGTGCGGGATACGCGTGAACAGACAAACGCACCCGACGCCGTTCTCCTCCGCTTCTTCCAGCAGCCCACCCAATATTTTCCCGCCTACGCCCTGTCCCTTGGCCTCCGGCCGGACAACGATGGATCTGATCTCAGCGAGGTGTGGTCCATAGAGGTGGAGCGCTCCGCAGCCCAGGAAGACCCCGGTATCGGACTCCGCAATCGTGAAGTCGCGTACGTTTTCGCAGATTTCTGCAAAGACGCGTCGCAACAGGGTTCCATCATGCGAAAGGCTGTTAACCAATTCGTAGATGTTGGTTGCATCGTGAAGGCGCGCTTTACGCACCAGCATGTGCCACCTCGAAGCTTTGCATCATCGAATCGACGCTGGCTTCTGTTGCCCTGATTGCCTCGATGACCCGCGACCGTGCCGTACCTCCGATGACATCGTGGCAATCGATTGTGGCCTCGAGAGAGATTGCGGCGAAGAAGTCATCCTCGAACTCGGTGCCGAACTTCCTCAGTTCGTCGAGCGAGATATCGCCCATTTCGCATCCCTTGTCGAGACAGTAGCGAACGACGTTACCGATGATTTCATGGGCTATCCGGAATGGAATTCCCTTGTGCACGAGATAGGTTGCGGCTGCCATGGCATTAAGGAAGCCGTGCTCGCTCGCGATCCGCATACGATCGGTACGGAAATGAATTGCCCGCGTAAACGCGCCGAGGACTTTGAGCATCGTGAGCGCTTCCTTGGCGGCGGCGAAGACGGGTTCCTGGGTTTCCTGCAGGTCCTTATTGTAGGCAAGCGGCAAGCCTTTGAGCTCCAGCGTGACTGCCTCGGCTGCGCCGTGGATTCGACCTACTTTTGCGCGAACCAATTCCGTAAGATCGGGATTCTTCTTTTGCGGCATTGCGCTGGATCCGGTTGAGAATGCCTCGGGCAGGTCCACAAATCCGAATTCGGTGGTGGCGAAGAGGGTAATCTCCTCAGAAAACCGACTGGCGTGCAGCGCGAGAGTTGTGAGCGCCTGGAGAAACTCAAGCGCGAAATCTCTGTCGCTTGTGGCGTCCATACTGTTGGCGGTGGGCGCGGCGAAGCCCAGCTCGCGGGCTGCGATGGTGCGATCGAGCTTGAGGGTGGCGCCCGCGATTGCTCCGGAGCCAAGAGGGCAAACGTTCAGGCGGACAGCGCAGTCGCGCAGGCGTCCGGCATCGCGCAAGAGCATTTGCGTATAGGCGAGGAGCCAGTGAGCGACGAGGACGGGTTCCGCCCGTTGCAAGTGCGTATAAGAGGGCATGACTGCGTCGCCGGCGTGCTTTGCCTTCACAATCAGGGCTTTGGCCCAGGCTGCAATCAGACTTTGCAGATCGTGAATGCGCGAACGCACGTGCAGGCGAAGATCGGTTGCAATCTGCTCATTTCTGCTTCGCCCAGTGTGCAGCTTGAGGCCGAGGTTCCCCACGCGCTCGACCAGCTTGAGCTCGACGAAGTGATGGATATCCTCGGCGTCCGGATGATTGGCGACTTCGTGCGGCTTCTGTGCGTACTCGGTAAGGAGGTCAGAGAGCGCAGATCGAATTTGTTGCGTCTCAGTCGCAGTCAAGATGCCTGCTGCTTCGAGCGCAAGGGCATGCGCGCGGCTGGCAGCCACTTCATCGGGCAGGAGCTGCCAGTCGAAGCGAATGGATCGCTGCCACTGGTCGAATGACGGATCCAGCGGCTCGCGAAAGCGCCCGGACCACATCTTGGCGGTATGTTCGCTCATGAATTCTCTTTGCCTTTCGCGGCTGCGCTGTTCAGTTGCGGCATCTCTGAACCATGACTCAGCGATACGAGGCCCGTATGGGCGTAGTTCATCAGCTTGGCACGCGTGTCGCTGATGTCGAGATTGCGCATGGTGAGCTGGCCGATGCGGTCACGCGGAGAGAAGGCGGACTCCGTCTTCTCCATGCTGAGACGTTCAGGATGAAAGGTGAGGTTTGGCGACTCTGTATTCAGGATGGAGTAGTCGTTGCCGCGGCGCAGTTCGATTACGACCTGGCCGGAGATGACGCTTGCAACCCAGCGCTGTGCTGATTCACGCAGCATGATGGCCTGGGGATCAAACCAGCGTCCCTGGTAAAGAAGGCGCCCCAGTTTGCGGCCATTTTCGCGGTATTGCTCGATTGTGTCCTCATTATGGATGCCGGTGATGAGTCGCTCATACGCGATGAAGAGGAGCGCCATGCCAGGAGCCTCGTAGATGCCGCGGCTCTTGGCTTCGATGATGCGGTTTTCAATTTGATCGCTCATGCCGAGGCCGTGGCGCCCACCGATGCGATTGGCTTCGAGCAATAGCTCAACCGGATCAGAAAACTCCCTGTCATTGAGAGCTACCGGCAGACCTTCTTGGAAGCGAATCGTCACCTCTTCGGGGCGAACTTCGACATCGCCACGCCAAAAGGCGGTTCCCATGATGGGCGTAACGATTCGAATACTGCTGGCGAGCGACTCGAGGTCCTTGGCTTCGTGCGTGGCGCCGAGAAGGTTCGAGTCGGTTGAGTAGGCCTTCTCGGCGGACATCTTGTAGCCGAAGCCGGCCTTCCGCATGAATTCGGACATCTCGGCACGACCGCCCAGTTCATCGATGAAGTCATGGTCGAGCCAAGGCTTGTAGACCTGGAGACGGGGATTGACGAGCAGACCGTAGCGATAGAAGCGCTCGATGTCATTTCCCTTGAAGGTGGAACCGTCGCCCCAAATATCGACGCCGTCTTCCTTCATGGCTGTAACGAGCATGGTTCCGGTGACCGCGCGCCCAAGGGGTGTGGTGTTGAAATAGGTAACGCCCGCAGTGGAGATGTGGAAGGCGCCTGATTGCAGAGCAGCGATGCCTTCGCGCACCAAGGGCCCGCGGCAATCGATGAGCCGGGCGTTCTCTGCTCCATAGTCGAGAGCCTTGCGAGGGATGGCGTCGTAGTCGGTCTCATCCGGTTGCCCAAGATTGGCGGTATAGGCATAGGGCAGCGCGCCCTTCTGCTTCATCCAGAGAAGAGCGGCGCTGGTATCGAGGCCTCCGGAAAAAGCGATCCCAACTTTGCGGCCAGCCGGAAGACGTTCAAGAATGACAGACATTTCGTTCAAGACCTCAAGGTAATTCAGTGTTTGTGCCCGCTCCGCCCAGCAGGAGCAGGAGCAGCGCCTTTTGTGCGTGCATACGATTTTCCGCCTGCTCGAACACTACGGACTGAGGGCCGTCAAGGACTCCATCGGTGACCTCCGCATTGCGGTGTGCCGGCAGGCAATGCATGAAGACTGCATGCGGTTCCGCATGCGACATCAGCTGCTCGTTCACCTGATACGGCTTGAATATGGGAGCGCGTTTGGTGACCTCGTGCTCGAAGCCCATGCTGGTGCAAACGTCGGTGTAGATCGCATCCGCTCCCGTAACGGCAACGACTGGATCATTCACCAGATGAATGCTTCCGCCCGTCTCGTTCGCAATGGCGCGAGCTTGTGCTACGATCTCTGCCTTGGGGCCGTAGTTTTTAGGTGAGCCTACAGTGCAATGAGCACCCAGTTGTGCTGCAATCAGCATGAGTGAATGGCACACATTATTGCCGTCACCGACATAGGTAAATTTCACCCCCTTCGCTGTTCCGAAGCGCTCTTGGACCGTTAGGAAGTCGGCCAGGGCCTGGCAGGGATGCTCCAGATTGCTCAGGGCATTAATCACCGGACAAGAGGCATACTGGGCCATTTCAGTGATCGTTTCGTGTGCATACGTGCGCA
>JAJXZK010000084.1 GCA_021780095.1 Acidobacteriota bacterium
TGGGTAAAGTTTCCGGCAGTCGCGTTGAAGACCACGGTGCCGTACCCAGGACAATTGCCGCCCGGATCTGCCGTGGTGACTGGGCAGTTGGCTGGACCGACATACGCTGTATCGGATGTTGACGGGGTCGCGTTCGCATAGCCAGGTGCTTTTGTATAGAGGGAGAAAATATTGTTGTATACCGGAATTTCCGAGGACAGTCCATTGGCTGTCAGATTCGTCAGTGTATTTGCGATATAGGCCGCATCCGGGGCGTAGACAGTCGCGCGCGTCGGCAGCACAACCCGCAAACCTTCATAATTGAAGAAGAAGAAGGTTTTGTTGCGGAGGATGGGGCCGCCAATGGCCGCCGCCCATTGATTCACATTGTCGCGGGGCCTCTTCGTGCCCGTCTGATTGTTGAAGTAGTCATTCGCATTCATCACACTGCCATTCCACCAATAGCTCGCATTGCCGTGGAATGCATTGGTGCCAGAACGCGTGGTTTCGTTGACCTGCGTGCCTCCCAATCCGCCAAAAGAGGCGTCATAGGCGTTGGAAATTACCGACACGTTTGCGATGTCGTTGTTTCCCAACAGGAGGTTGGTGGCACCAGAGTTGTTCAGGTTTAAATACGGGTCATTTTCATATCCGCCATTGACCGTGAAAGTGTTCGAGGTACCCGGCAGGCCAAACGAAGAGAAGTTGCCATAGCCGCTCTGAGTATTCATGACCGTTCCAGGGGCCGTCTGAGCGATAAAGGTCAGGTCGTTGCCAGGGTTCGGTAGCGTCTGCACCTGTTGCATGGTGAATGTGGTCGACAACTGCGCGTCCTCGGTATGCAGCAACGGAACGGTACTCGCTGAGACCGTCACCGTCTGGCTCGCTTTACCGACGGTCATCTGCACATTCACCTGATTGACGCGGCCAATTCCAAGAGCAATTGTCTGCTCGGTGGCTTGGAAGCCCGGGGCGGCGACGGAGACCTTGTAGGTAGCGGGGGGAAGCAAGGGAACGCGATATTGGCCACTCGAATTCGTTGTCGTGGTCCGGGCTGTTCCAGTTGAAACGTCGGTAATGGTCACGGTTGCATTGGCAAGGACTTCACCCGACGGATCGGTAACCGTGCCTGCGATGTCTCCAGAAATGTTGGTCTGCGCGAACGCGATTGGCTGCGAAGTTTGAAGAAACATCGCTGCTCCCAGCAGCATTGCGAAGGTGATCGCGGTCCGGATCCAGCCGTTTTGTCGAAATTGCATTGAGTTCCCTCTCTTGCTTGTTTAGTTCACGAGCCGGCAACCGGTCTCGCGCCTATCTGGTTTACCCTGTGGAGCACTGTGACCCCCATGCGGGCGTTCGTGCACGAACAGCATTCCTGCTTCCTGAAACCTTGCGCTGTGATGTGGCTTACTCATCCAGGTTGAAAAGCTACGGTGGGCTCGAGGAAGAAGCTGGCGCGGGGTCGTCAACCCGATAAAACCCATAGAGTGCCCTTGAAGCATCAAATGAGCAATTCGTAGGCCAGATGGAAGAGTTCGCAAAGTCAACAGGTTAGAGATCAGAGAGTCATGACTTATCGATGATAGTTATGGTATTAAAGAAATAAGAATATGAAAAATAATAGAAAGTGATTCCTCGTATTGCGGATGTTCTTGAGGAACAAGACATGACGTTAACTCTCGGTTAGTACCATTGCGGTGTCCACGAGCTTTCCCGCTGAACCAATTCGCCAATTGAGTGGAAATTGGCGCGCGTCCACCGTTGCCTTGCCCCTTCTTCGATCCCTGCCCGCTGTCGCGATCTCGCCACATTCCAACGTGCCTCTCACATCCAGATGGAAAACTCCAGTAAAGTATGGAAAGGATGGAAATTCAGCTGGTCACGCTCGGACGGCGCACTACTGGCAAGCAGGCCGCTGCCGACGAAATGTATTCCGCCTATTGCCAGCGCATTTCGCGCCACTGTGGTTGCCGCACAGAACATTACCCGACCGAAGAAAAGTTTTTTGCCGCATGGGAGCGTGGCAATCGCGCCCGCTCCATGCTGATTCTGCTGGATCATCGCGGACGCACCTGGTCGTCGGAAACCTTTGCGCAATGGCTGCAACGCGAAAGAGATCGAGGCATTCAACTGTTCACCTTCGCCGTTGGTCCCGCGGACGGCTGGTCGGAAGAGGTGTTGCGGGAAGCCACCACGCGTCGCGATTGGCTTGTGTTGTCGCTGGGTCCCATGACCTTGCCGCATGAGCTGGCCGCAGTCGTGCTTGCAGAACAAATCTATCGCGCCTTCACCATCGTCGAAGGCCATCCCTACCACTTGGGGCATTAAGAGACCGCGAAAGCCGTTCACCACTAGCTTCTAGCTAATAGCGAATGGCTGTAGCAAAAGGCTGGTATATGACGGACGCAAGGCGCGGACTGATTCTCATCAACACGGGTCCTGGCAAAGGGAAGACAACCGCCGCGATGGGTACAGCGTTGCGCGCTGTCGGGAACGGCATGCGCGTGCTGATGCTGCAATTCCTGAAAGGCTCCTGGCACTATGGCGAGCTCGATGCCGTCCAGGCCTTTGGCGGCAACTGGGTGATGAAGCAAATGGGTCGCGGCTTCGTGAAAATTGGCGGCGCGGAAACCGATCCGGAAGATATCCGCATGGTGGAGGCCGCATGGGAAGAGGCTCGCCAGGCCATCTTTTCCGGCGATTGGGATATGGTGATCCTGGACGAAATCAACTACGCCATCGGCTACAACATGCTGGATCCGGCGCACGTGGTGGAAGCGCTGAAACAGAAACCGGAGATGGTGCACGTCATTCTGACCGGCCGCAACGCGCATCCCAGCCTGATTGAAATTGCAGATACCGTGACCGAGATGCGCGAAGTCAAGCACGCCTATCAGAAGGGGATTTTGGCACAGCGCGGCATCGAATATTAGAGAGCCGTCGATGCTGCGGGTACCCCATGCTCGCTTTTGAGGCTTGAGCTTCCGCGCCGCAGTTTAGGATGGATGGAGTATGTCCTGGTTTAAACGGAACGAAAACGAAAACGAGATTGAGACCACCTCGGAGAAGAAGGTCCGCACCGAGGGTTTGTGGACCAAGTGCGACAGCTGCGGCCAGACCATCTGGAAGGCCGATCTGGGAGCCAATCTGAATGTCTGTCCTAAATGCGGCAAACACTTCAAGCTTTCAGCCAAGGCTCGTATCAACAGCCTGCTTGAGCCCGGGTACCGCTTGATCGATACCGAATTGCGTTCGACCGATCCGCTCGACTTTACCGATCTGAAACCATATAAGGATCGTCTGAGCAAGGCGCAGCGCGATACGGGAATGAATGACGCCATCCTGACTGCACTGGGCAACATGGGTCACCACGCGGTCGTTCTGAGTGCGATGGAGTATGCCTTCATCGGTGGCAGCATGGGCGCTGTCGTCGGCGAATCCATCAGCCGCGCCGCCGATCATTCGCTTGAAACCCGCCATCCGCTTATCATCGTCGCCACCTCCGGCGGCGCGCGCATGATGGAGGGCATCGTCAGCCTGATGCAGCTGCCGAAAATCTCCGCGCGTTTGGCGCTGATGGATGACGCGAAAATTCCCTACATTTCCGTGCTCACCGATCCCACCTTTGGCGGCGTCACCGCCAGCTTCGCCATGCTTGGGGATCTCAATGTTGCGGAGCCCGATGCGCTGATCGGTTTTGCCGGCCCGCGCGTGATCGAGCAGACCATCCGCCAGAAGCTGCCGGAAGGTTTTCAGCGATCGGAATTCCTGCTGGAACATGGAATGCTCGATGCCGTCGTCCCGCGCAGGGACTTGAAGCAGTACCTTATCCGCGCCCTCGACTTTATGCAGCCTGCCAACTGAGTAGCCTTCAGCGTCTCGGCCTGTAGCGGATCGTTTCGCCGCGCTTGTTCGAATACCGCCGCACAAAAAAATATGCGATAGAGACCGCGAGGGTTCCCGATAGCGCGGTCACTTCCACTCTCGTCGAATGCGCGAGCAGCCAAATCACTACAGTCGAACCCAGAATCCCGACGAGCGGTCCACCCGGCGCGCGGAAGGCTCCAGGCACTCTTTTGCGCGTGTAGCGTAGCTTCAGCGCGCCCAGGCAGATGGCCAGGTAGACGCACAAAATGGATGCACTGGAAAGAATCGCGAGGTGCCTGAACCCGCCTGACGCCGCCAGCAGAAACATCAGTGTGGCCACCGTGAGTATCGCGATGTGTGGCGTGCGAAATCGCGGATGGACTCTTGCGAGTGCTGCTGGAAGCATCCCGTCTTCCGCCGCCAAAAAGAATGCCCTCGGTGTCGATAGCAGCCCGCCCGCCAGCGAACCAAAAATTGACACCGCCACGCCGATCGTCACAAGCGTGCTGCCCGCGACACCGACGACTCGTCCGGCGACAGCCGCCAGCGGTGCTGTGGTCTGGTGCGCCAGCTCGCCGCCAAGAACACCCTGGCTGACAAGTTGCAATGAGACATACAGCAGGATCACTGTGCCGGTTGCGCCGAACATTGCACGCGGCACGGTGCGCGCCGGATCGCGAATTTCAGCGCTGGGTGCGAGTGCTTCTTCCAGGCCCTGGAAGGCGAAAAACAGAATCAGCGATGCCTCACCCAACTTCGCCGGCGGCGGCGTTCCGACCCATTGCAGGGGATGCCAGTGCACAAAAAATATACCCGCGACAATCGCAAGCAGCAACGGAACCAGCTTGGCGACGGTCGAAGCCACAGCGACGCGCAACCCCTGGCGAACCCCGATAATGTTCACCGCAGCGAGGCCGCTGAATACGATAAACAACGTCAGAATCCGAGGCGCTCCATGATTCAGCGCCGGCACCCAGGCCGCCAGCGAACCGATCAGCGCAACAGCCAGCGCGGCGCAAGCAATCACCTCATACCCCACCGAGTACATCACCCAGGCAAGAAATCCCATCAGCGGCCCGAATGCCTCCTCGACGTACGCCACGCCGCCCCCGGAACGATGGACGAAGCTCCCAATTTCGATATAGCAGGTCAGGACCAGCGCCACAGCAATTCCGCAAACGAAATAGGCCACAATCGCGGACGGCCCCAGGATTGCGACCACAAAAGCGGGGACAACAAAAATTCCCGCACCCACCGCGATGTTGACGGCGGAAGCTCCCAGCCCCCACGGACCAATCACGCGCTTCAGTCTGTCATCCGCGTGCAACGCTGCGTTTGGTTCCTGGGTGAGCAGTTTCTCTGGCGTCATGGGATCGGTCGACAAAGGCTCAAAATGTTCGAGCGGATGAAGGCACGCTCCACCCACCCGACGTTTGTTTCTTTTGCTGTTGAGTCTACTGCTTGCCCCAGAAATCCGGCGATGCAGTTTTCCATCGGTCGGGAGGGTAGCTCATCTTCGGGTCCATGGAGTACAGATTGGTATGGACGGAAGCGAACGCAGACGCTTCCAGATCGGCCATCTTTTTCTTTGTGTCCGGGCCAGCCGCCGCCCAGGCCTTCTTTGCGGCCGCATCATGCTCATCGATCTCCGCCAGGCTCTTCATGGGAGCCGTCACGATGTAGACGCCACCTTCATTGCCGAAATATTCCTCCCACATGGCGAGATGCGTGTCAGGAACTTGTCCGTAGACCTCGTTGTGAAGCTTCACCAGTTCCCTCCATTCTGCGCCATGTCCCGGCTTGATTGCGATCACCGTAATGTCCATGTAGCGCATCTGCGCCAGGTCCACGTTGGGCGACACGCTCATGTCCGGCTCATAGTGGAAGACCAGCGTGGTAAAGGATTCCAGCAGCTTACCGTCCGCCTGCATCGCGCTGTCGAAGTCCGAAGCCAGCGTCGAATCGTTCATCATGGCCGCATTTGACTTTTCCCAGTCCGCGAATGAATCGTATGGAATAAAGAACAGCGCTCGGTTGGGGCCGGACATGGAGTTTGCCGCGAAATAATGCTCGGGCGACTTTGCTTTCTCCATCGCCTGCACAAATGCGCTCTCCGACTTCTGGTGCGCCATGCCGGCCATTCCCGGCTTCAACATTTCTTCTTCCACCACCAACACGTTGGGCGGCGCAAGATTAGGCTTCGCATCCTGCGCGGTTGCTGATCCGGCAAAGCCGATTCCTGTACATATCAGACACACTCCTGCGAATGTTCCTAATTGCTGTTTCATGGATTGCTTGCCTCCTGGGCGTATTGAAGTTTTGTTATCCAGGAATGTCGTGCGATAGGGGGGAATTTTGCCGGGGGGTTCAACAAATTCGGGAAAATACCGTCGTTCGTTCGTGGTGAATGTGAACATACTGCATGGCGGAACAATGGGCAACGACAAACTGCAAGCTGCTGGAAGATTTTTGCCATGGATGCTTGCCAGCTTCCGGACAGTTCGTAAAACACCGCTGCTGCGACAAACGAAAGGCCGCGCAGGCGTGTGCGCGGCCTACCTTGCTTTTGCAGGCTTGGATTACTTCGACGCTTGCACTTCCTGAACAACGTGGTAGAGGACGGTGTGTTCAATGGTGTCGACCTTGTGTTCCTGATCCATTTCCTGGCTGATCGGGACGTCAGGATTCACTTTCTTCCAGCGATCCGAGAAACCGGTTCCGAAGAATTTGAACATCGCGTCCCAGCTGGGATAGATGTCGACCGTGTAAGTGTTGCCGCGGTCTTTCTCGCCGCGGGGCAGAAACTGCTCCACGACAGACCAGCCGTCCACCGAGCCGTCTTTGACTCCATCTTCGAAGATGGGCTGCCAAAGCTTCTTTTCGTTGGCGAGCCATGCTCCGACGTCCGGGACGCTCATTATATTGACGATAAGGTAATCGCCTCTTTTGGCTTGGCCGACGTGCAGGACGGTACGTTCGAGGGCGTTGTAGACCAGATAACCAGCAGCGTCCCGTTGCTGTCTCATATCTTCAAGAGAGGTACTGATGCCGGCCTTTGTGAGCGCGGCAGTCATTTCCTCATCGCCCATGGGGGCGTTGGGCATGCCTGGGTAAAAGGTGACGAATGCATAATCGCAGGTAGCGTCGTGCCCGGCCGGGATGACGGTTCGCAATACAAGCCACGCGGAGATGGCCCCTGAGTCAACCCGAGACTGGGCGAACTTCTGGAGGTCTCCATTGACGAGCGTCTTGAAATCCGCCATTTTGCCGTGTCTTACCTTGACGCAGGCAACGCTGTGGAATCCGGGCGATCCCGATTGTTCCTGTGCGATAGCCGTACTCGGTGCGGCGAAGCATAGTCCTGCCAACACGAGACACAGCCCTGTTGTAAATGCAAATTGCTTTTTCATTGGTTTCCTCGCCTCCTGGGCGCGAAGTGATTATTGTTTTCCAGGAATGTCGTGCGATAGGGGGGCTCGGCCAGATATCTGAAATAGATGAGCAAAAGATCTGGACGGTACCGTCAGTCGTTCGTGGTGAGCAAGACAATACGCCAACCCTGCAATAACTAGCAATCAATAAAAGCGCCAGCCGTGCATTTTCGAAATGCCACGTCCTTGAGCTCTGCCTGCTAGGCTCGCGGAGTTCCGGTCGCATTTTTCAGGTCGGCCTTGTCTAACTATGTGACCGCGCCAAACGCACCCAGCCACGATCCCGCAGCCGCGAACAGCACATAAATCGGGTTGCCGGTGTAGCTGATCACGGCAAATGCCGCCAGCAGATACCAGAGGCTGCTCCAGCTGGCGGCGATGCTGCGCCGTCGCGCCGTCACCGCGGCGTTAAACATCACATACACCGCATCTGTGGCTGCCGTCGACGCCAGAACTCCAAGGGCGATGAAAGGACTTGGCGCATGCATGTGCAGCATCATTAATGCGGCTCCTTGGTTGCAATAGCTTGTTTGCAATCCTATGGAAACGGGGCCTGCTATTCCTGCACTCGTGCGTAAGCGTAGGGTCCGTCGGGAATCACGGCCACGCGGGCATTCTTCGGCAGCCGCGAGATCAAGGCAGCCACTGCGGCTGAGGCGCTATCGAACGCATTCGTCCTCAAAGAACCTAAATCTTCGTCCGCGATCCCCGGCGTATACAACAAAACATCGTGTTCCAGTCCCACCAGTGCCAGCTTTTCGAGTTGCCATTGATCCACTTCCACCGGCATGTCCTCAATAGCATCCAGAAACGCCCGCGGACCCTGATATCGGCGCATCATCGCCGCAAACTCGGGCGAGCCTACACCCTCCGCGCATTCGCTCAGAACCAGGATGGTCCCTCCCGGCTTCAAAACGTGCTGCACCGCGGTGACACCCTTGATCGTCTGATAGAAAGTTAAATCCAGTGGATATCCTGCCGCCGTCGTGATGACTGCATCCACAGGCTCCTGCAGATATTCCACGGAGGAGCTCCGCAGAAATTCCACACCGGCGGCATGGGCCGCCACCGGCTCGCCTGCAAACACGCCGGAGATTTCCCGTGTCTTCGTCAGGGTGACGTCTAGCATAAAGTCGTGACGCACCATGCGCGCCACTTCCAGTAACTCCGCATGGAGCGGGTTATCGCGGATTGATCCTTCCGTCGCGCGCTTCTCGCGCATGAAGCGCGGCGAGTGAATCGTTTTGATGGTTTCCTGCGCGGCCAGCCCCGGCGCCACCAGCTTGCGTCCGCCAGAAAATCCCAGCATCAGGTGCTGCTCAATGAATCCCAGAGTGATGTGCAGATCGGACACCATGAAGCGCTCATCAATATAGACCGGCGTTCCCTGCGCTGTCGTGCCGACAAAGCGATGCAGTTCCCGATCTTTCGCGTCGTGATTGGCGATATCGTAGCTGGCCGCAATCTTCGCTCCCAGGATGGTCCTCAGCTCGTCTTCCGTCGCGCCCCGATGCAGGCCCGTGGCAATGCAAATGGTTACGTTCTCTGGCGGAATGCCCGCGCGGTGCAGCCGTTCGAGCACCGGAGGCAACGTAATCGGATTGGGAGCCGGACGGGTGATGTCGCACACGGAGATGGCCGCCGTCTTTTTCCCGCGCGCCATTTCAATCAGCGGCAAGCCGGACACGGGAGCATCCAGCGCTGCCGACAATGCTTTCTCCACATCCGGCAACCGAGGGGCGGAATGCACCTTCACGAGCTGGTAGTCAGGACCGTCGGGCAGCTCGATCTCGAGCCCCCTCTTCCCGAATGCGACTTGAACCTTCATCCGCTCTCCTTCCAACAGGCGCTCAACCGCCACTGGTTCATCCAACCTGGCCGTGAGCGCTGCGCAGCGTGAGCAAGGTCAGCTCCGGCCTGCAATCAAATCGAAACGGCACCCCGACGGCACCGATGCCGCGATTGACATACAACTGCAAATCATTCTGCAGGTGGAAGTGTCCCTCAACATACCTCCGACCATACGGAGGGAGGTATAAAGCTCCGATCAAAGGAAGGCGCACCTGACCCCCGTGCGTGTGACCGGAGAGCATCAGGTCCACGCCCCCGTGTTTCACTACCGTGTCGGCATAATCGGGTTCGTGCCCCATCAGGATCACCGGTTCGTTCGCGGTCTGCAAAGTATGGGGCGCCGCCAAATGCAGGTCCGGATCGCTTTCACCAATGTCCTTCACTCCGGCGATCCACAGCCGCGCCCCATTTCGCTCGAATGGCGCATATGCGTTTGCCAGTACGGGAAGGCCGTGGGTTTGCAGCGCATCTGTCACAATTTCTGCGCCGACCACCGCATCATGATTCCCCAGCACGCACCATCGCTGCGGGCACTTGATCCCGGACAGAATTTCCGCGCACGGATAGCTGGACTTTGCCCCGTAGGCCTTTGGCATCGGCCCTTCGCTGACGTAATCGCCGGTCAGCAGAACCAAATCCGGCGCGAGACGATTCACTTCCTCTACCACCTGCCGGGCATACGACGGCTCCGTGTATTGCTCGTAGTGGATGTCTGAAATTTGGACGATCCGCAGGCCATCCAGCGCTGGGGAAAGCCGCTTCAGCTCAATCGAGCGGTGTGTGATTTCCAGATGATGGCGCTCGAACTCTACGGAATACGTCAGCAGGCCGGCCGCACTGAGACCTGACAGCTGCAGAAAGCGTCGTCTCGTGATGGAATGTTTGGAATCTTCAGCCACTTCCCTAGGATAAAGCATCGCGGCATGATTCCCACCCGTGGAAGAATGTGCCATGCCCACAGCCGAAACCGCGCATTCAGGCTGTCTTCACGTTGCGGTGCTACACCGGAGACAAGGAGATAACAATGAACACTCAGTTGATTTCAGGAAAAAGCAAAGCCCCCGTGCGGTCAGCCCTTTTGTTTGCTGCGTCGGTATTGCTTCTCAGCGGTGCCTCATTCGCCGCAAAAAGTCACACAAAACTAACCCAGCAACAAGCAAAAGCAATCGCCCTTACAAAGGAACAGGGAACGGTTCAAAGTGGGGAACTCGAACATGAAAATGGACGCTGGATTTACTCCTTCGACATTAAAACCGGCAACCAAATTCACGAAGTGAACGTGAATGCAAACACGGGCGCGGTGGTTGAGGATTCCGTGGAAGATCCAGCCGCCGAAGCCAGAGAGAAGGCCCAGGAAGCCAAACAAGCCAAAGTTTCTCCCCAAGTAGACTTGCCTTGGGTGCCCCACATCTCGATTCTGGGACTTGGGAGGCAAACCCCCGGATCAAAGTTTTCTTTTGACGCTCCAGAGCGACAATGCTAAGATCCTGCTGGTTGCGAGGACTCCAGCAGCCCGCATCGCCCCGAAGCGCGCGTGCATTCCACTTCGGGGGCTGCGTTCGACCCGCCCGGAAGGGAGATGGGTTGTGGACCAAAAGCTTCGTCACACCCGCGAAACCTCGTACGCCGCCGGTAAGCCGCTCCGGGTTCCAGATCCGCGCCATCTCCGCTTGGCGCCAGTGATCGCCGCGATTTTCCTTGGACTTCTTTGCAACGCCGCCGCCGTCACCGGCCAATCTCAGGCAAGTTCCTCACACGCTCCCGCTGCCTCAGCTCCATGGCCGCCCGCACGCGATCGGGGCCGGGCCGTCTGGGTCTTCAGCGACAAGCGCGCGGAGCCTGTCCGCGCCATCACGCAAGCCATCGACGCGGCTGACCTCGCCTGGAACCATGGCGATGCCAAGGCATGGGCCAGTCACTATTCCAGCCGCGCGGAATGGGTCTATGCGTCTTCCAAATCTCGCTCTACGGTGATGTCGCGCCAGCAGATGGAAAAGATGCTGCCTCGCTCGCAGTTCCAATTCCACCCCTACACGCGCACGCGGACTTGGATTCGCTTCACCGCCGGCAACCGTGCCGAGGTTCACTCGGATATCCACTTCATCCGCAGCAAGCCTGTCGCGCCATTCGTCAATGGCCCCATGATCCAAATGATGACCTTAAATGAGGGTGTGTGGCAGATTGTCGGCCAATACAACGGTCCCGTCAGGCGTCGTAATACCTGCGGAGTCATAGGGAATTCTTGCTGTTCCGGGTTGCGGTCCGGCGGTTTCGGCCCTCCGGTGCAAGTCAATTTTTGCAATGGCAACGCCGTTTGCGGCGGGAACAACACCTGCGTTGCCGCGCCGCCTCCACCGGCCTGCGGTGGATCGGGCGAGCCGTGTTGTGCCGACCCCGACAGCGAAGACACAGCGTATGACTATTGCACCGACCCGAAGACCGGCTGTTATCCATGGCAAGGTCCACACGGCACCTGCAACCTGTGCGGTGCGGCAGGTCAGAGCGTCTGTCCCTTCACCGGATGCGCCAGCGGCGCCGTTGCGCAGCACGAAGCGTGCGTGGCCTGTGGTGCCGCCGGTCAACCATGCTGCACCCACGGCTGCACCGGCGGTGCTGTCTGTTCCGTGACAGCCCTCTACACCTGTACGACGTGCGGCGAGCAAGGCCAGGCGCCCTGCGCCGGCAACATCTGCTATGAAAATCTGCATCCGGACTTTGAGGGCGGCAAGGTCGTCTGCTCCGCCAACTGCGGCTACACTGAAGGAGCCCCTTGCACTCTGGGAGCCGACGGCTGCGATGCTACCGGCCACTACACGGGTCCAGATAATCCCTGCGTGCAGCCCTTGGTGGGCACAGATTTGTCCAATGGCGGGATTTACGACTGCTATGGGACTTATCCGCAAAACTCCATGATTGACACTTACGGAAACTGCAATTGCGTTCCCAATACGATAAACACTTGTCCGGTCAGCAGCTCGGTCCCGAAGCCTCCCGTGAACAACACGGGTCTATGTATCCAGGGCCAGTTCTTCGACATCTCGGGACACGGGTGCTCGTAGCCCGCTTTCCGTGATCTCCAGTCGCTTACCTTGGTGGAACGAGAAATCTAGTCCGGCTCCTGCGGCGAGGACAGCAACCAACACATGTTCGACACGAAACGCGCTCCTGCTACTAAAATCGAGCCATGTCGTATGCCCAGGCGATCGAGAGTCTGTATGCGCGCGGTCACGAGTTGGTGCGCGCCCACGCTGTCGGTGTTGCCGACTCGCCTCCGCGCAAGTTCGATTTGGCGGAGATGCGGATCCTCACCGCCGCTCTGGGCTCGCCGGAATTGAAGTTTCCCAGCGTCCTGGTCGCCGGCACCAATGGCAAAGGTTCCACCGCTGCCATGCTGGCGAATATTCTTCGCGTGGCCGGGTATCGCGCAGGACTCTACACTTCCCCGCATCTCTCGCGTGTGAATGAGCGCGTCCAGATCAACGGCGCGACTATCTCCGACGATGACTTTGCGCGGCTGTATTTTCGAGTGGACGAGACCGGATCGCGTCTGCTGCGTGAAGGCAAATTGCCGCAGCACCCCAGCTTTTTCGAGTCTGTCACCGCCGTCGCCTTCCTTTATTTCGCGGAGCAGGCGATCGATATCGCCGTGCTGGAAGTCGGCATGGGCGGCCGCCTCGATGCCACCAACATCGTCGAGCCCCTGCTTTCCGTGATCACCGATATTTCGCTCGATCACACGGAATGGCTAGGCGCAACCATCGATGCCATCGCGCGGGAAAAGGCCGGCATCCTGCGGCGCAATGGAACTCTGGTGACATTGCCGCAGCATCCTGTTGCGAACCAGGCGCTGGGAGAGGTCGCGGTCGATCTGAACGTGCGCGGGGTTAGTGCGGTCGAGTTTATGCCGCCCCGCCGCTCCGCAGACGAAGAAGCCACAGAATTCTACGCCGAACCCTATTCTGTAACAGTGGCAGGCACATCGGTGGAACTGCGACCTGCCTTGGCGGGAACGCATCAGCATCGCAACGCTGCGCTGGCGGTGGCGGCTGCCAATGAATTATGTAACAGTAACAGTTACATAATTACGCCGCAGCAAATTGCGGAGGGAATCAGCACGACCCGCTGGCCTGGTCGCCTGGAATTGTTTCCCCGCACGGATACTCGTCCTGCCGTTCTGCTCGATGTCGCTCACAATCCCGCCGGAGCCTGGACACTGCGTTCCGCGCTCAGTACCTGGCCGGGATTGGCTACGCAACTTCCTACCCAGCGAACCCTGCTGTTCGGATGTCTACGTGAAAAAGCCGTTGAGGAGATGGCACAAATTCTTTTTCCGGTCTTCGATCGCGTCATTCTGACTCCGGTCAATTCGCCGCGCACCGCATCTCTGGAGGATCTGCAGGCGGTCGCTCGAACCCTTGGCATCGAAGCACAAAATGCGGCATCCCCAGTCGATGGAATGGAGTTGGCTCAGGCCGAAACTGCAGCCAACGGTTTGATTGTCTGCGCCGGATCTGTCTACCTGGTGGGTGCGCTGCGGGACTCGCTTCTGAACCTGCCAGGCAAGGGCTAGCTTATGTCCAGCGCCCCTGAGGAAGTGGCCACGACTCCGCCGACGGAACCTCCCTTTGCGGAATCGCCCTCCCCGATGTCCAAAGGCTCGCGCGACCCGGCCCCACCCCGCCATCGCGAGTTCTTCCCTTGGTTCACCTATCTGGTCCTATTCCCGCTGTTTTTCGTCGCCACCGCGATCTTCGGCAGCATCTCCCTAATCGCTTCCTTGTTTGACGGCACTGGGCGCGTTGAGCACTCCATCGCCCAGGCTTGGGGTGGAGTTGTTCTGCGCATCGCGCTCTCTCCAGTACGGGTGATCGGCGCAGAGAACTTCCAGCGCGGCCATGCGGCGGTGTATGTGTCGAATCACCTGTCGTATATGGACACGCCCGTGGTGCTAAACAAGTTGCCGTTCCAGTTTCGGATTCTGGCGCGGCACGACCTCTTCAAAATTCCTTTCATCGGATGGTATCTGCAGCGCTCCGGCCAGATTCCCGTCGACAGCACCAGCCTGCGCTCCACGCTGGCGAGCCTCAATCGCGGCGTCAAGGCGCTGCAGGCGGGCATGCCGCTAGTGATTTTTCCGGAGGGCGGCCGCTCTTTCGACGGTCACCTGCAGGAGTTTCTCAGCGGGCCCGCCTACATGGCCATCCGCGCCCAGGTTCCCATCGTGCCCATGGCCTTGATCGGCACCTATGAGCTGATGCCGATGCATACCTACCATCTCACACCTCGACCGCTGTTGCTGGTGGTCGGCGCGCCTATCTCCACCGTCGAATACACTAGCAAAACCGCCGATGCGCTCACGCTGCGGCTTCGAGATACTATAAGTGAGATGTATACGCAGCACGCTGGTGGGACCGCCGCGCGCTAGCCCTTGAGATACCAACATTGAGCACCCCGGTGACCTACAAACCGAAACGCCCCCGGGTGGGCATCCCGATACCAACATTTGCCCGAGCGGAGTATAACCAGCGGAGTTGGCCGCAATACGCTGCGGCGGTGGCGCACTCTGGCGGTGAGCCGGTCGAAATCCCGCTGACGCTTGATCCCGCCGGAATTGCCAAAGCGGCCACGGGCTGCCAAGGATTTCTGCTTCCAGGCAGCCCTGCGGACATGAATCCGGCGAAATATGGCGAGGAACGACTTCCTGAAACCGCCGAACCCGATTTAGCGAGGGAAAATGTCGACGAGTTGTTGCTGCAAGACGCTCACAGCCTGCGCAAACCGTTGTTGACCATCTGCTACGGGACTCAATCCCTGAATTGCTGGCGCACGGGGACCCTGGTGCAGGATCTGGTGCAGATTCCAGTCAACCACCGCGCTGGCGGTAGCGTTGCGGTGGCGCATGTAGTGCTCATCGAACCGAGTTCTCTACTGGCGCGTATCGTGGGCGATAGCCCGGAAGTGACCCACACTCCGGATTTCCTTCGGCTGCCGGTCAACTCCAGCCACCACCAGGCAATTGGAATTGTGGGAGACGGCCTGCGCGTTACCGGCCGCTGCCCCCAGGATGCCGTGGTTGAGTCGATTGAGGGCACCCATCTGGACCACTTCGTCGTGGGGCTGCAGTGGCATCCGGAGCGCAGTTTGGAAACCAGTCCAGCCAGTCGGCTGGTTTTTCAGAGGTTTGTCGAGGCCGCCGCTTCGTGGGATCCTCGCCCAATTAGCAGTTCTCTCGGGTAGACTTTCCAGCATGGGAGCGAAGATAGGGCATTTCCAAGAATTTGGCCCGTCAGAAATTGAGGCGGCGGTGTCACCCATGCTTCTCCAGCCCCTCTCCTCGGAGATGTATTCCCAGTTGGCCCAATACCTGCAACTGCTATCTCGTTGGAATAAAAAGATTAACCTCACGGCAGTCCGCAATTCAGGGATCTTGGTCGGGTTGCACCTCGCGGAATGCCTGCGGGCGGCCCAGAGAATCCCTGTGGGAGTGGAAACTGTGCTTGATTTCGGTTCCGGGGCCGGCTTTCCAGGAATCCCAATCCAGATCGCTCGACCGGAACTGCGAGTCACGCTCGCGGAATCGCAAAACAAAAAGGCGGCCTTTCTGCGAGAGGTGGTGCGTGGACTGGGTCTGAGCGCTGCCTCGATTCATGCCGGGCGGGTGGAGGAGATGCCGCGATCGTCCATCTTCGATCTGGCAACGCTGAGGGCCGTGGACAAGATGGAAGAGGCGATGAAAGCGGCGCTTCACCGCATTTGGCCATCGCACGAGTCCAGGCAGGGATGGTGCATGGTCCTGACATCGCAGAGCGAAGTGTCGGCGATTATTAGTGCCGCCCGGATCGGGGCCGACGCCATCGACTGGGAGCTGCCGGAACTGATTCCCGGCACCGAACAAAGAGTCATCCTTCGGGGCTCGCGGATTCGGTAAGGCGCCTACCGTTATTTCTCGCTCGATTCGATGTGTTCCACGTGGAACATTTCCGGCTTGAGACTCCATAATTGGACCAAGTTGTTCCACGTGGAACATCCCCGCCAACCCGTTAAGCCGAGAAGTTTTCCACCGCACACCGCTCCCTGTCTCGTGTCACCACCGCGGCAAACGAGGCGCTAACTCATACAAGCTACGCGACCTAGCGCGACTGGACTGCCGATATCGAATTGTTCTCCACAGATTTGTCCCTGAAATGCACAGGCTTGCCAATTGCGCGAAGGTCCCACGTTCGGTACCCTACCGACTCAGCCCATGCGAAAAATTATTGCGGTCGTGAATCAAAAAGGCGGAGTTGGCAAGACGACCACAGCGATTAATCTTTCTGCTGGATTTGCCCTGGAAGGCGTTCCCGCCATGCTCATCGACTGCGATCCGCAGTCCAATTCCACGGGCGGCCTGGGCTTTGCCCGAGACGAAGATCGCTCCTCCACCTATAGCGTGTTGGTTAACGATTCGACCGTCGCCGAAGCTGCGGTCGAGACCGGTATCGAACATCTCAAGCTCCTTCCCAGCAGTAAGCACCTGATCGGCGCCAATGTCGAGCTTGTGAGCGCCGAGGATCGCGCCTTCCGCCTGCAAAAGGCGTTGGCGAAGTACGAGGGCCCAGAGCAGCTTTTTGTTCTCGATTGCCCACCCGCGCTCGACTTATTAACCCTGAATGCTCTCGTTGCCGCCGATTCCCTTCTGATCCCGATGCAGGCGGAGTATTTCGCTCTCGAAGGTGTTAGCGAGCTGGTCCAGACTCTGGATCGCGTGCGCGATGGCTTCAAACCGGAGCTGACGATCGAGGGCGTGGTTTTGACTATGTATGACGAGCGCACCAATCTGGCGCAGCAGGTCACGGAGAACCTGAAGGAGTTTTTCGGTGACAAGCTGTTGAAAACCAATATCCCCCGCAATATCCGCTTGGCTGAGGCCCCCAGCCATGGCAAACCGGTTCAGCTCTATGAGCCCCGGTCCCGCGGGGCGGAAAGCTACATGGAACTGGCTCGGGAAATTCTATTGCGAAACAAGATTGAAAGCCCGCGCGAGCTGGCTCGCAAGGCCGAATCGAAGCGTGCCAAAGATGGAGCCAAAGTTCGATTCTGGCCCTACACCTGATCCGCCTGCCCACCTTTTGCAGTCAGTCCGCAAGCCCGAATGCGTTTCTGCCCATGGTTTTTGCGTATATGTAAGGGAGAATTTCGCTGTATGTCTCGAATTGAATCAAAAAACCAAGGCAAAGTTGAGTCCGCCAAGCGTCGCGCCCTCGGCAAGGGCCTGGAGTCGTTGCTGTCGACACCCGCTCCGCGGGAGACTGTAGCCCGTTCCCAAGCCTATGTGGCGGCCCGCGGCGCAGACGCGCTCTTGCCTCAACCGGTGGACGATCCCTTTGAGTCCCACCCTGCGGGCACCCCGCGGGAAGTTCCTACGGATCAGATCGATCCCAATCCTTACCAGACCCGCATGCAGGTAGACGAGCAGAAGTTGGACGAGCTGTCACGCTCGATCGTCGCCAACGGGGTGGTGCAGCCCATCATCGTGCGGCCGCTGGCCAATGGCCGCTTCCAGCTAATCGCTGGCGAGCGTCGCTGGCGCGCTTCTATCAAAGCGGGCAAGGAGACCGTTCCCTCCATCCTTCGCCAAGTGAGTGACGAGCAGGCGATGGAGATGACGATTGTCGAAAATCTCCAGCGCGCCGACTTGAACCCAATGGAACAGGCTCGGGCCTATGATCGGTTGAGTCGCGATTTCCATATGACCCAGGAGCAGGTCGCCCAGCGCACCGGAAAGGACCGAGCGACGGTGGCGAATTTCCTTCGTCTGCTTCGCCTTCCGGTACCGGTTCAAGGCAAAGTGGAATCAGGCGAGCTCAGCTTCGGACACGCACGGGCTCTCCTATCGCTCGACAGTGCGGATGAGATTCTTAAGGCGATGACTAAGGTGGTCGCGCTTTCGATGTCGGTCCGGCAGACGGAAACCTATATCCAAGGGCTGATGGATCCAGAGCGAAAGGGCAAGAGGGGCGAAGAAAAAACAAAAGAGCCGCTGGATCCGAATGTGCGTGAGGCGCAGGACCGCCTGCAGCGTCAACTTGGCCTCAAGGTGCGCATTGAGGACAAAAACGGCCGCGGTCGCGTGATGATTGAGTATTCCGGCCTGGAAGACTTCGACGCGCTGATGGCGGCTCTTGGAGCGGCGGTGTAGCGCTGCGCCCTCTTTCGAAGGTTTCCCGTCATTGAGCGTGAGGATCGCCCTGCTGGTATGAAGTTCGCGGATTACTTGTTTCGTTTTCGGCGCCTGATTCTGGTCGGAATTTTTTTTGTTGCGTTCTGGGCGCCATGGGAGCGCATGGGTGGCGCGCATCCCGGTTCCACATGGCTTTGGCTGGCTGGCGCCCTGGCTGCCATGGGCTTTTTCCCCATCGCCACGTCCGCTATCGTGGTCATTGCGGTGGCTACGACCGCGCTGTTGTTTGCGGCACTGGTGCGCACCTGGGCGGCCGCGTATCTGGGATCTGACGTGGTGCAAGACAGAGAGTTTCACACGGAGCGAGTGGTCGCTGATGGACCGTACCGGTACGTGCGCAACCCCCTCTACTTAGGGACATGGTTGCTGACCGCGGCCGTGTCCATCCTGATGCCTCCCGGCGGCGCGCTGTTCGCGCTGGTGGTCGTGACGCTGCTCATCCTCGCATGGGTGCGGGCCGAGGAGCGCAAGCTGACCGTGGAACGAGGCGGCGCTTACATGGCATATCTGAAAAAGGTTCCACGCTTTCTCCCCGCGATTATGCCCAGGATTCCCTCAGGTGGAGCGCGACCCCACTGGCGGCATAGTTTTCTGGGAGAGATTCATTTATGGGGAATGACGATTACGTACATTGTATTTGCCCATCGATACGACGTGACCGTTCTGGAGCAAGGAGTGTTGATCTCGGTCGGCATCGCGCTTTTGGTGCGAGCGATCTGGCGAGCGTCGATACCGTCGAGTTCCTAAGCCGCTCACGCACACAGGCGATCTGTCCCAAGACACCGATTTTCCCAGAATAGAAAGTGTGTCGGAGCCGAGGGGAATCTGCGGGATCGATGCGGGTAGTAAGTCCGCTATTCAGATGCAACCGGCAATTCCCAGGTCGCCGACCGGTTACACAATCTGGCGCAGGGCGGGTGAGGGAACACACTTCCCTGCGCCGTGGCAGCATCGGGGCCAGCTGTCGTAGCATGGCCCCTGCAGCGGATTGCGTGAAACTCGCTACCGCTCCCGTGCTTACTTCTTTACGGGTGCGATTGCATCCTTGGCGGCCTTGGCCACGCGGAACTTGACCACGGTCTTGGCCTTGATCTTGATCGCTTCCCCGGTCTGCGGATTGCGGCCGATGCGGGCTTTCCGCTCTGCCTTCACCAGACGGCCCAGTCCTGGAATCACAAAAAGTCCGTTTTTCTTGGTTTCCTTGACGGCGGTTTCCGCCAGCAGATCCAGAAATCCCGCTACCTGCTTGTTCGTCAATTCGAGTTTCTCGGCCATGTGCCGAACGAGTGCTGTTTTGGTCATACCTGCTGCCATAATGTGTCTTCCTCCTGATACCAGCAGTGGTTGCGCCACTGCGGCTTTGTTTTGACTTCTATCGACCGCCTCGTCGCTGTTGGAGCCTCGCGGAAATGCGGGGATCGCAAGCATTGATGCGGGTCTAAAGAAACCCTTCCGCCGTTTACCTTGCGGCTTTCCGCGAGATTTGTCAACGGAAAACATCGCATTTCCACAGGTTATCTTCGGTTTTTATCGGTTTTCTTCGGAAATTATCTGTTTTTCGCCGGTTTTCGGCTGAGGATGCTCCTGAAACTCGCTTGAAAGCGTGCTTTCGTCGCCTGTTGAGAGTAGACAAATTCTACCGCGTTTTCTTTGGGCGACGACGCCAATCTAGCGTGCAGAAGCAGTATCAGACAGGGTTCTCGCTATACTAGCGGAAGCGAGATCAACCAAAAGGAACAGGAAAATGCAGTCCACATCACAGATGCCGGAGCAGTTTGCGGAGGCCGCGAAGCCGAATCCAGTGCCATTGGAGCAGGTGCTGCGCATTGCGGAACTGGCGCAACTGGAACTTCGCGAAGACGAGCAGCAGGAGATGCTGCGCGATCTGAACGCCATCCTGGGTCATGTTGCCCAGTTGAACGAGCTAGACACCCGCGATGTTCCGCCGATGACGCAGGTGAATGCCGTAACTCAGGGCGAAGCCAGTGACGCAGGCGCGGTGAATGTCCGCAACGTGCTGCGCGAGGATGTAGTTCGTCCCGCGCTCGATCGTGCCAAGGTGATGGCGACCGCACCGGATACTGATGGCACCTACTTTAGAGTTCCCAAGGTGATTGAACGATGAATCTCGACGGGGCGCGCTCGCATTGCGCTTGGGCAAAATTTCGTAAGGGACAAGAATGGCAGACCTAAAGTCTACTTCCAGCAGCGCTTCGCGGGTTGCGCCACGCACCATCCGCTCCGCACGGCACGCGATTGCCAGCGGTGAAACGAGTGCGGTCGCCTTGGCCGACTCGTATTACGACACCATCGCGGCGAAAGATCCCCAGATCAACTCATGGCTGTCGCTGAGCCGCGAGCGCGCCACGGCGCAGGCGCATCGCATCGATGATCTGGCAAAGTCTGGCGAACTGGCAAACGAAGAAGCGTTGCCGCTCGCCGGCGTCCCGATCGGCATTAAAGATGTGCTGGTGATGCAGGGCGCGCCCGCAACCGCAGGCTCGAAAATATTAGAAAACTATCGTCCGCCCTACGATGCCACGGCGGTGGCCAAACTGGCGGCGGCTGGCGCCGTGCTGCTTGGGAAGCTGAACTGCGACGAATTCGCCATGGGCTCGTCGAATGAAAATTCCGCATATGGGCCGGTGCACAATCCGCGCTCTCTTGATCGCGTACCCGGCGGTTCCAGCGGAGGCTCCGCAGCTGCGGTTGCCGCCAACATGGCGGTCGCAACGCTGGGCACAGATACCGGCGGCTCCATTCGCCAGCCCGCTTCGTTCTGCGGAGTGGTGGGTCTGCTGCCGACCTATGGTCGCGTGTCGCGCTATGGATTGATCGCCTTCGCGTCTTCGCTGGACCGCGTGGGTCCGTTCACACATACCGTCGAAGACGCAGCCATTCTTCTCGGTGTTCTCGCGGGTCCGGACCCGATGGATGCGACCAGCGCGCACCAGCGAGTGCCGAATTATACGGCCGCATTGGATACGCCGGTGAAAGGTCTAAGGGTCGGGATTCCGGACGAGTATTTTGGCGAAGGCCTCGACGAAGAGGTTCGCGCGGCCGTGGAAAAGACGGCGGACTCGCTTCGAGCCGCGGGATGCACGTTGCATAAAGTTTCCCTGCCGCACACGCGCTACGCTGTCGCCACCTATTACGTTCTTGCAACTGCTGAGGCCAGCTCCAACCTTGCGCGCTTCGATGGCGTGCGCTATGGGGTGCGCGCGCAAGATGTCTCCACGCTGAGCAGCATGTATCGCCGCACGCGCGACCTGGGATTTGGCAAAGAAGTGAAGCGCCGCATCCTGCTGGGGACGTACGTCCTGAGCGCGGGATATTACGATGCCTACTATCGTAAGGCGCAGCAGGTACGCACGCTGCTGACGCGCGATTTTCTTCAGGCCTTCACCCAGGTCGATGCGATTCTGACCCCGACGGCTCCCACGCCCGCCTTTCGCCTTGGAGAAAAGACTGACAATCCGCTGGAAATGTACCTGGCGGATATCTATACCGTGACCGCGAATCTGGCCGGTATTTGCGGTATCTCAGTTCCCTGCGGCAGTTCCTCGGCGGCCTTGCCGATTGGTGCGCAAATTCTCGGCAAGCATTTCGACGAGGCCACCGTGCTTCGCGTCGCGCAAGCCGTCGAGCAGTCGCAGCGATGAGCACGGAAGCTCAAGCTGTGGCCGCCATCCCCGTAGATCGCCTGATCATTGCCCTTGATGTTCCATCGGCAGCGCAGGCAAGAGAACTGGCGGCGCAACTTCGCGGAACCTGTCGCTGGGTAAAAGTGGGCCTGGAGTTGTATCTCGCCGCAGGCACGGCGATGGTGGAAGAGCTCACCGCGCAAGGATTCTCCGTATTTCTCGATCTGAAATTTCACGATATTCCCAACACGATCGCGGGTGCGGTTCGTTCCGCGGCATCGATGGGCGCATCGTTGCTGACGATTCACGCTGCGGGCGGGCCTGCCATGTTGCGCGCTGCGGTGGAGGCAGCGGCCGCGACAAAGTATGCTCCGCAACTGCTAGCCGTAACAGTATTAACCAGCATGGATCAAGCGCAGCTTGCCGCCATCGGCATCGACCGCACGGCAGCCGACCAGGTGCTTCGCCTCGCCCGCATGGCGATCGATTCGGAGATTCGCGGACTAGTTTGCTCCCCGGAAGAAGTGCGGTTGCTGAGGCAGAACCTGGGCACGGAACCACGGCTGGTTGTTCCGGGCATTCGTCCGGCAGGGGCTGCGGTCGGAGATCAAAAACGCATTGCCACTCCGGCGGATGCGATTCGAGCGGGCGCCAGCCAATTGGTTGTCGGCCGACCAATTACGCAGGCGGCCAATCCGGTCGAGGCTGCGCAAGCTATCCTGGACGAAATCGCTAGCGCCATCTAACGCGAAACATTTGCGACACCGACGGTCCCGCAACCCGCGTGGGCGTCGTGCAACGGTGACCTGACGCTTGGCATCCTAGTGTCCATTCAGCGTGCGAATTGGGGTCGTGGACCCGCCGATGAAAAATTATTGACGAAACGCTGCAGCAAATACTACGCTCCGATAACAAACTCGATAGGCGCCGATAGAGCGTCGGACAATCCCCAGCGTTTCTCCACCAACCGTTTCTCGAGGCCAATCAAGTGACGAACCTACTGTTCATCCGTACGGCTGCCCGCTGCCTTGGTATCACTGCCACAGCGATGCTACTCGCCCTTCCCCTGCCTGCGTCGGGTTTTTCAGCCCAGAAGCCGGCCGCTCCCCTGGTCACGCTGCCCGGCAACGTTCGCCCCGATGTGAGAACGGCAACCGATGAAGGCGCGGTCGATGGCAGCATGGAACTGACCCACATGCTGCTGCAACTGCAGCGCCCGGCGGTGCAGGAAGGGGCGCTGGAAGGAAGAATCGAATCGATGTACCAACCCAGCAGTCCGGATTTTCATCACTGGCTGACGGCCGAAGAATTGGGGCGACAATATGGCCCCGAGTCGGCGGACATTCAGAGGATCTCCGATTGGCTGCAGAGTTACGGCCTGCAAGTCAACGGCGTTTCCAAAAGCGGGCTAGTCATCGATTTCTCCGGGACGGCCGCGCAGGTGACCTCCGCAATGCACGTTGCCTTACACAAGGTGGTTGTCAACGGCAAACACCATTTCTCGAATATGCAGAATCCGCAGGTTCCCGCCGAGTTTGCCAACCTGATTGTCGGGGTGTCGTCGCTGAACAATTTTCGCCCCAGACCGGCGCACACGGCGATCAGTGCGGGACGGATTGATCCCATCTCGAGAGCGGTGGTGCCGCACGGAAGCCAGCCAACAACGGCCGCTGCCCCCTCTTCGGGCGCGACGCCGGGGTTCACCGTCAACTCCTCCTATCAGTTGGTTGTTCCGGACGATCTGCACACGATTTACAACTTCGAAAGTGCGTACAAGAAAGGAATTACCGGCACGAAGCAGAAAATCATTGTGATCGAAGACACCGACGTGTACGCGACCAGCGACTGGCATACGTTTCGCAAGGTCTTCGGCCTGAGCAAGTACAAGAAGGGATCGTTTACACAGATTCATCCCGGCGGATGCGCCGATCCCGGGGTGCTTGTTGGTAACGATGCCGAGGCGATTCTCGATGCCGAGTATGCCAGCGCCGCAGCGCCGAATGCTGCCATCGTGCTGGCTTCCTGCGCGGACACGCAGACGACGTTCGGTGGTTTGTTGGCGCTACAGTCATTGATCGACGAAAGCGTTCCACCTGCAATTGTCAGCATCAGCTACGGTGAGTGCGAGGCGGCGCTGGGTGCGGCAGGCAATGCGACCTATCGCTACGCCTATGAACAGGCCGCCGCGGAAGGGGTCTCGGTGTTTGTTTCCTCTGGCGATGAAGGGGCTGCCAGCTGCGACGCCAACCAG
>JAJXZK010000366.1 GCA_021780095.1 Acidobacteriota bacterium
AGAACTGGCGCAATCGAACGCGCAAACCACGGGTCGCACTGCCGCCGATTACGAAGCGGAAGTGGCGAAAGACATTCCCTTGCGACGACTGGCAAAGCCGGAAGAAGTTGCCGATGCGATCGTTTGGCTTGCTTCAGAGCGCGCCGCATACATCACGGGCCAAACCATTCTGGTGGACGGCGGAGCCTATCGCGGCCTGTAGCGAGGGCCCCATGATATTCATCACGGCAGCGCAAACGCCACATAGGAACCTTCATACGGTACCTTATCCATTTTGCTACCCGCGGCAGCAATCACGACATATTGTTTTCCGTCGACCATATAAGTAACGGCGGTGGCTACGCCGGGCGCGGGCAAATCGGCGTTCCATAGCATCTGGCCGGTCTGACTGTTAAATGCGCGAATTTTTTTATCGTAAGCGGTGGCTCCGATGAATAGGAGGCCGCCCGCAGTCACCACGGGGCCACCATAATTTTCCGTGCCAGTATGCGTCATTCCCTGGGCGGCGAGCGCGGGATAATCCCCCAAAGGAATCTTCCAGAGATATTTTCCTGTGTTCAGGTCAATCGCATTCAAGGTTCCCCACGGCGGTGCGATTGCAGGATAACCATCGGGATCGAGGAATTTTCGATAGCCCGTGAACATATATCCCCCACCGCTTTGTCCCGAACCTGGAGCGGTTGTCGATTCAGTCTCTGCCTGTGCGGCGGTTCTTGCAGAAGACGGCGCTTCCGAACCGCTCTTCAAGTATTCGAGCAGTGCAGCCAGGTCGCCTCCAGTCACATTCGGAAATGGAGGCATTCTGCCGCCACCCGCGTGAATCTTGTCGACAATCTGCTGCTTCGTCATTCGCTTATCAACATCAATTAATGAAGGAAACGTGGGCGGAGAGCCAGCCCTGTCGGTGCCGTGGCAAATACCACATTGACTTTGGTACAGTTTTTCACCCTGCCCCGCGGCAGCGTGGCTGCGATTTAAACCACCCGTCCAGGCCATTTCGTTGGCATTGATGTAGATGACACCGGTCGTCGGATCAACCGCAGGCCCTCCCCACTCCGCACCACCGTCGAAGCCTGGAAACACGACCGTCTGTTTATCCACACTGAGCGGAACAAACTGTCCGCCGCTAATGAATGTCTTAAACTGCTTCTCTGCCCACGCATGAGCTGCCGGTGTGCGATCCGTCAACATATCTGCTGTCAACCGTTGGCGGGCATACGGCTTGGGGGCCGTCGGCAACGGTTGCGTCGGCGACGCGACTTCTCCCGGAACGGTGCTTGCGGGATATTTCCGCTCTTCGATGGGAAACAGCGACTGCCCAGTGGCGCGATCAAACAGATAGACATATCCCTGCTTGGTTGTCTGAGCGACCGCATCGACGCGCTTGCCATCGTGCTGCACAGTCACCAACGCTGGGGGCGCCGGAAAATCACGATCCCAGATGTCATGATGAACCCCTTGAAAATGCCAAATACGTTTTCCGGTGTTGGCGTCGAGCGCCAGTAGCGTGTCGGCGAACAAATCGTTGCCGATGCGATCTCCGCCGTAAAAGTCGAAGACCGCTGAGCCGGTGGGCACGTATACGATGCCTCGCGTGGTATCGACCGTCATGCCGGCCCAATTATTGGCAGAGCCCGCAGTCTTCCACGCGCCCTTCGGCCATGTATCGTAGCCAAATTCGCCGGGACGCGGAATGGTGTGAAATCTCCACACCAGGGTGCCGGTGCGAAGATCGAAGGCTCGAATATCGCCGAGCGGCGCGGGATGGGTTTCCGGTTCCATGGCGCCCATGATGATCAAATTTTTGTAGACAACGCCGGGAGTAGTGATCGCGAGAGATTCCAAGCGATAGTCGCGGCCGAGACCCTTTCGCAGGTCGATTCGGCCGTTTTCTCCGAAGGAAGAAATCGGCTTTCCGGTGGCCGGATCGAGCGCGTAAAGAAAATTCATGACGCCTGCAAAGAGCCTGCTCTGTTTGCCATTCTTCCAATAGGCAAGGCCGCGCATCGGCCCGGATCCAACGACTCCTGAATCAAACTTCCACAGCAATTTGCCGGATGCGGCATCCAGAGCGATGACCTTCTGACTGGACGTATACGCGTAGAGAGTGCGCCCGATGACCAGGGGGCTGGTCTGGAGAGCGCCTTTCTCGCCCGTATCGAAGACCCAGGCTCTGCGCAGCTCACCCACATTCTGCCGATTGATCTGCGCCAGAGCCGAATAATGGTCGTTGGCGAGTTGGCCTCCATACACTGGCCAGTCGACCGTCTTTCCAGAGCTTGACGTCGCACCCCATGCGGATGCAGGTGCGAACGCGAGTACGACACAGATTCCGAGGCAAACCGCGGCAGAAGAAATTCGAACCCTGATTCTCATCTTCATCCTGGAGGTAAACAACTCCTATCGTGCTACTTATTGAGGCGCAACCCAGCCATCGCTCAACTCCACGCGAATGGGAATGGTGCCAAGGCTCTTGCTCGCCGAATCTGCAGTCACGGTAAAGTTCTGCCAACCGGACAGCTTGGTGGAAGGTGCATCCGCCGTGACGCGAGCGTAGTACTCGGCATGCGCGGGTACAGAGAGTGGAACCAGTGGTCTTACTTTCCATCCGTCCGGCGCTTGCGCGGAAAGGTTCACTTCGATCGCGTGATCAAGCGGGTTTTCAATGATGAGCGGAATGTAAAACACCCCGTCGGTGTGGATTGAAATCTCCAGCGGCACCAGCGACTTTAAATGCTCCAATCCATGAGCCTGCCAAAGTTTCTGGTAGAACGCCCAGGGATCACCGATCAGAAGAGTCGGCTCTGAATACTTTACTGCCGTGTATCCGGGTGCACGCTGGAAAGAAACACCAGCCGGCACGACGCCGGCAAAAATATCATCGGTCACGCCGGAGGGAACCAAAGATTTGCCAAAAATAAACTTAACTGGCTGCATCGCCAACTCGGTGAGTTCGCCAGGGGTCGTTTCCACTGTGCCGTTGGCAATCGCCTGCGTAACCTGGCCGCCACCCTGAGTCACATGATGACTCACTTCCTTCGCCGCCAGTAAGCCGTAGCTCTGGTGCTGCGAGGGGGAAATCTCCCTCGATGAATACTGCGGACCCTGGCCCTCGAAAACGTCATGCGTTGGATTGTAGACGTAATAGATTTTCTCCGGCTGCCAGGGACGAAGCGCTTCCGTCATATTCATAGCGACGTTGGGATGGATGGCAGGAGAGACTTGCTCAGAAAATACCGTTGAATCTCCAGCGAGGTCAAATGCCTCGGTCGCGAGGATACCAGCAGCCTGATGATCCGCGTGATTTTCACCAGTGGTGAAATCCGGGAGCCAGGTGAGAATCACAGACGGCCGCGTGATGCGAACGATACGAACCAACTGGTCTAAACAGCCTCCATGGCCGCAGTGTTCGAGCGAAGTCAAGGCATTCTGACTGGCGGTATCATGGCCGCTGAGAAACCAGACATTGGTGATGCCTAATGAGCCGACGGCGGTACGTCCTTCGATCTGACGGATGTCGCCCAGAGCGGCAGCCTGCTCCGGACCAACATCGTTGTTTCCGCCATCGCCTGGATTTTGGAATACCACGGCCACTCGTTTGTGGTGGTCATAAATTTCGCGCGCCAGGTAGGCCGCAACCATGATCTCGTCGTCAGGATGGGCAACAACGACCAAGATGTCAGCCTTGAAGCGGGGATCTGGCGGCCGGTTATTCCAGTCATAGGCGTCGGGGGTCGCCTTGGTGGCGACCGCATTCTGGGCTTGAGCAGGATAGCCGTACAAAGTGGCGAGCAACGCCACACAAAGAGCCGATCTCACGGCTGCTACGAAACTTGATCGCGTCATACGTCTCAGGTCCCCTTCACCAAACATTGATCCGCGCTGCTGAAAACTTTCGAGGGATTGAAGTGCTTTCTCCGCTGCAAAAGGGCTCGCTTGGGATGGTTTGGGCAGCATTTGGCCAGCTTGCACGATTCAATCGATTTAATCGCCGCGCCCGGTCCGATGTCAAGCGCCAAATGTATTGCCCCGCAGCTTTGTGTATAGTTACTCTATTCTTGAGATGAGTGGCGTCCGGGCGGTACAAGATGCCTGGACTATTAAAAGGTTTGAATCCGCCTGCCAACTCGTCGAATTTCATTCTGTCGAACGGCGACGTAGGCTAAAGAGTCGACCGTCTTTGAACCTCTGCTGGCGCGGAAGTTACTTCGGTCCGGACAAAACGTCTTTTTACACCACCCGCAGTTGCCATGGCAAAGTTGGCTGCACTTTTTCAGACGGCGGTGGTTCGCACGCGGCAAATCATGGGCATTGGAACCATTCGCGGCACCATCGTTTCGCGATCAGGCGTCAAGTCATTTGTCACGCGCGCAACGCAGACTTCTGCATCAGGCTGGTGGCTGGCAGGGTAGCATTCAGCTAGACAGCTTTCATTGCTGAACGAGGGTGATCGATGGATCGACGGAAGTTTGTGAGGATTACTGGTGCAACTGCGGTTGCCATGGCAACCGGCGTGGGTCGAGGAGAGCCAGCGGCGGCCGCTGTTACCGACGAAGCCGATGCAGCCCACTTGAAACCGCGGTGGCAAAAACTTGACGACGCTGCGCGCGGTTGGTGGGATGGAGATCTGCAGCGGGCCGATGAGGAGGCGATTCGCCAGGACGGCTTGCCCCATTCGCTCACTCCCACGGGAGAGCACAATCCATGGTCGCATAGCCCGCCCAAAACGTTGATCTTTCTACCGTTCCCCTACAGTTCCGGCGGAGGCTCGGTCGCTTCCTTTCCAGAAATGTATGGATGGGATACACACTTTATTAACCTGGGGCTCTTTGCCCACGGTCGCACGGATATTGTGCGGTGGAATATTCTTAATCAACTGTCGATGATAGAACGCTTTGGAAAAGTGCTGAACGGAAACCGCACGTTTTACCTGACGCGCGGCCAGCCGCCGCTGCTGGCGATGAGCATCGACAAATATCTGACCGTCAAGAGAGATGACGAAGAAGTTGCGCTGCTGGCATATCCGCTGCTGGAACGTTCCTACGCCGGGTATTGGAATGCGTCCGCTCACGCCACTCCCATTGGACTTTCTACCTGCCGTGATGTCGGCGGAAAGGATCTGCCGCAGGAACTCGCCTCCGAGGCGGAATCCGGCCTGGATTTCACTCCTATTTTCGGCGGAGAAATCAGCAACTGTGTGCCGATCCACGTCAACTGCGCTTTGGTGCGCCAGGCGCAGGTACTGGCCACGCTAGCGGATCGATTCGGCTGGAGCGACAAGGCAGCCCAATGGCATAACGAGGCGGACATGCGGGCGCATCGGATCAACCAATACTGCTGGGACGACAATGAAGGTTGTTACTTCGAGTACGACTACGTTCGCAAAACCCGGCTCCCTTACTATTCATTGAACACGTACTGGCCGCTGTGGATGGGTATCGCGTCGCCTACCCAGGCGACGCGCGTTGCGGATCATCTTCATTTGTTCGATCACCCGTACGGCCTTACGTTCACCGACAGGACTTATCCAGGAGTGCATCCGGAATACAAAGCGCTGGAGTGGGCCTATCCGGAGTCATGGCCGCAGCAACAAATCGTCGTAGGTCAAGCGCTGCAGCGATACGATTTGCCGGAAAAGGCGCGAGCTATCAGCCGGCGTTACATCGCCAATGTCGTCACGACCTGGGAAAACACCGGGCTTACCTGGGAGAGGTACGACGGAGTGGCCGGGGGACACAGCGTGCCAGTCGAGCGCGATCCAGCACAGCCGCTGCACGGGTTTTCGTCGGCATCCGCCGTCGTCGTGGGGCGAATTGCGTTCAGTTAGAGTAATTTTTTTTGCGCGCGCGGAAAACTGCAGCACGAAGGCCGCCGATTCAGTCCGCTCTGCTTGGTGTAGTAACGGGTCAGGATGCGCCGGGAATAACTGAACGTGTACGCTGGAGGGTCTAGT
>JAJXZK010000290.1 GCA_021780095.1 Acidobacteriota bacterium
ACGAGCGAGGAGACGTTTGACGGATCTGCGTCCCCGTAGCCGACGAATCCTTTCGAGCCGGGTGACTTGTAAACCGTAGCCTTGAAGACCCAGCGGTTCGCGGCGCTATCCGACAGATGACGCTGCAGGGAGGTCGTGATGCCGACACAGCGACGGCGTTGGGCCAGCCGGAGAAGGCCGGCATGGGTGACGTACCACTTGCCGTCGAGGATCAGGAGATCCCCGGCAGCCACCGAGAATCCGTACTGTTTAATCAGTTCTCTTAAACTCCGCATCGTAGTGGTTGGAATCTCGCCCCACAAAACGCGTGCTAATCTGACCCCAGAACGAACCGCCTCAATTCCTTTTGCCAAATGACCCTCCTCGATTCTCGATGGGCATCCATGGTCATCCATAGGATGACATTCGTGATATGATTTGTCAAGACCTGTTTTTAAAGAAAAAGTCGTGCGATGAGTGTTAGAATTCGCTGGCAATGGCAAAGGACACAAGGCTGACATTCCGCGTTGGTTCAGATCTGAAGAAGAACCTAGAGGCTATCGCCGCGACTGAGGGCCGCAGCGTGGCGCAGATCTGTGAGGCTTTTTTGAAGGCCGGATCAGAGGCCTACAAGAAGAAGGGACCCGCGTACCTGCAGCAACTCCTCTCCCGGACCAAGAGTCACGGTTCCTCCTGAACGGAACACCAGTCTGAACACTCCCGCGCAACCAAAGCGTTTCGAAGAACTCTCCACGAGGAATTCCGTGGAGTGACCGCAATCCGCACTGGCCGTTCTTGTTTTACAGAATGCGCAGTCCGCAAAATAAGAATTGACTCCGAGGGGTCTTGTTTTGCCAGGATTTGATAAGCTGGAGGAAAATCGCCATCCTGCCAATCTCTCCCGTCGCCAGTTCTGACTTTCCTTTATGGGTTGATTTGAAGACCCCGGAGCAACCTGTGAGGCTTTTTTGAAGGCCGGATCAGAGGCCTACAAGAAGAAGGGACCGGCCTACCTGCAGCAACTCCTCTCCCAGCACATGGGTCACGAATCCTCCTGAAAGTAGTACCCCAGCGAAAAGCCCGGGGTTGTTGAATTGCTGGCCATTTGAAGAACTGAACGTTCGATTGCGGAACCTGACGCCCGTCTGAAATCCCCCCTTTGGGCAGCCGGCGAATTGAAATGTTTACGTAGATGGTGCCGTGGCGACCACCTCACTCTTCCTGTTAGTCTGCCAACGGAAGGCGCAAATCGGGCATTGGCCGTGTGCGCGGACGGCGCGACGTTCCACGCCCGAAGACAATTCAGAGGAGGCAACATGGCACGTACGGGTGCCCGCCACGGGGCTGGAAATGGACAGTCCGAACTTGGTCGGCAGACCAAGTCGTCGCCCAACGGATCGGCTGCAATCAGCTACACGGATCTGACGGATTTGCCTGTTCCACGCATGGAACCAGAGTTCGCGGGGAAGCTGAAGCAAAAGCCTGGCCCTCGGGTGACGTCGCGCGAATACACCGAAAGGTGTTTCAGTCTAAAGGCACAGTTGGTACTGGCCGCTGGTCACAGAAAAGAGCCCTGGGCGCTTGAAGCGATGGCCCAGCCTGCTTTGCCGTCAACGCGTCCGGGTGCCGGTTGGGTCGAGCATTTTGGCTTTGCTGAATATGCGAAGAATGACCAACAAGGCTTTAGACGATTGTTACGCCGTCGATTTGGATTTGAGGACTAAGCACGAAAGCGTGTTCGATTTGCAAAAGCCCACGTGCATTTCACCAACAGAGAAATGGAGGAATCTTACAACATGGCCAAAGGCAGAAAGCAAGGAACCACCGATGAGAACACTCTCGTTCGGAGGCGCGGTGGCCCACGCACTCCGGCGGGCAAGAAGAGAAGCAGATTGAATGCCGTGAAATACGGGATTTTTTCAAGTGTTCAGTTACTTCTCGAAGGCCAGTCCCGTGAGGAGTACGAATCTTTCCTCAATAGAATGCATGAGTCGCTCCAGCCTGTGGGTGAGCTCGAGTATTCCCTCGTCGACAAGTTGGCCACGACCATGTGGCAGCAGCGCCATCTGCTCATCGCCGAGGCAGGGGAAACCCTCAAGCAGGATGAATTTGCGCAGTTGGATTTCACATTGAGACAGAAACAGGAAGCCGACGAGTTAGTTGCAAGCCTGCCACCTAAACCGCGCAACATCGACGAAATATTGCTCAACCCAGTTCGTGGATTGTTCTGGTACGTCAACAATCCCTACATCCTGGATCGGGTCCTAGAAGCACTGGCTCGGGCGCGTGACGCAGTCGTGGCGGACGGCCTTTCGTCACTTGAGGCCTGGACGGCCCTGCGCATGGTCTACGGCGATGATGGTCGAGAACATCTCTGTTTCACTCTATTCGACTATTTTAAAGTTTGGGTCTGTACGGCGGAAGCGTCTGAAGAGGGGCGCCAGAAGGAGGGCTACCGAACCCCTGAGCAATGCAAGGAAAGCTTCTTGCGATTCCTCGATCAGCAGGTGGAATTGCTCGAGAGGAAAAAGAAAGCGGCTGGCGCAGTTGAGGCCCGCCGGTTCAAGTTGGAAAAGTTCAGTCAGATTATCCCCGACGGGGCAGCCCTCGATAAATTCCTGCGGTATCGAGCGAGCCTCGAGCGCTCCTTCGACCGCACTCTCAGCCAACTCGAACGGCTCCAGCGGATGCGGCTCGGTCAGGCCGTGCCGCCGCCGTTGAAGGTCGAGCTATCGAGGAACTGAAGTTCGGTTGGGCGATGTTGGTGCCGGGCGGGGAGCCGACCCTGTGCTCCGCCCGGCGCTCCGTCCGCAGCAGAGATCTGGGACCGACCCGGCAGGAAGTTCTCCCCGGGGCTTGGGCAGCGGCCGCGTTCGAAAGGCCGCGCGACTACCTGCGCGCTTTTCCGGGCGAGCCTTTGATGACGGACGACTACGAAGAGGCGGCCGTTGTCATAATCATTGTCGGCGGGCCGCCATTGCGGGGTCCGTGGGCGATTTTTACGACCGACTCGGGTTTTGGGCGTTACGCCAAGCAGTTTTCTCTTCAACTTTATGAGCCCCGACCGCTCCGGCGGTAGGCCCGAACCGCTGGTCACAAGCCGAAGGAAAACCAAATTACAAAACGAACTCGGTCATCAAGCGCAAAATACAGAACTTAGTCAAAATCCCGGCTCTGAAATATGCAACTTGGGCCAGCTCGAACGGCTCCAGCGGATGCGGCTTGGCCAGCCGGTGCCGCCTCCGTTGAAGGCTGTTTCGTAGAACTGATAAGAACGAACGCGCCATCTCGCTCGCACCCCCGAGACGCATGGTAGCCCGCCAAGGCATACGAAGGAAGTGCCACCTCGGCTCGTGGATGCGCACCGTTCACTAGCAGACCGCATATTAACTTACGAAGCGAGGCACTTTAGCGCTCTGGGCCGTGGATACGGAGGTGAGTTTCCCTGTGCGCGAACAGTTGCGCGCGGCAACGAGGTAATCGCCATACGGGCAGCCACGCCAGAAAACGTCGCTGGATCGGGCGCTGTCTGTGAGTTAGCTGAAGAGAGTCGTGTGCGTCTAACGTACAGTCAACCTTACGCCGCCTTTTCCTTCTTGATCTTCGCCCACCTCGCCCGCTGTGCCGCCGCGATTCTCTTTCGTGCGGCAGCCGACATCTTCCGCCGACGTTTTGGGCCTCGCGCAGGCTGTCCCTTGGATTCATTGACCGCCAACTTCTGAAGTGCACGAAGAGCATCCTCCAGCCGTGCAAGCTCCGTTTTCGCACGATCGCGTTCAGCCCGCACGCCCTCGATCATCCGACTGATGTCGGTCATACGCCTCCCTTTTCACGCTGATCTCAAGATCGCTTGGCTCTTCGCCAGGCACCAATGCACAGCATAGTACGACATTAAGGATAGACTTGGACCTTCGGGCCACGAGCCAGAGGCGACGATTTGTCTGAGGTGTACCAAAAACCCATCTCCGGCCGCATCCGTATGTAGCTGAACGCGCGAGGCATGAAACGACGGGTGTGCGTGTGCCCAAAAAGAGGTGTTTCCTGAAGATCATCCAAACGCTCAGTGCGTTCCGCTGCGACACAGTCTCCAACGAATGGGCCCACTATTGCAGCTTGGCGTATTCGGCTTTGGCTTGCTGGAGGATGGGGATGTTGGGATCGGCGTGCTGCCAGAGGGCGAGGAAATCCTGGTAAGCCTTGCGGGAGCCGGATTTATCTCCCGAAAGCGCACGAGAACGCGCGAGGTCCAAATTGGCCAGAGGAGCGATCATTTCGTTTTGCACGACGCCAAGGTGGTCGAGGATTTTTTGGAATTCGGCTGCGGCCTGCGCGCCTTGATGTGCTGCCAGGTACGCCCGCCCTCGCACATAGACTGGATAGAGATTCAGTGAAATCCTCTCCGCTGCGATCCCGAGTTCATACGGCGAACTTGCCTGCAAATCGGTGATGGCCTTGGCAGGTGCCTTCTCGCCAAGGGCAATGGCCGCGTGAATCGTCGGCAGGTAATTGAATTGCGCGACAGTATCTTCCAGGAACCGCTTTGCCAGATCGTCGGAGAGCTGCTGGGCCTGGGCCACGTCGCCGGCAAGCGCCAAGGCCACTTCCATTCGGATTTCCCGTGCCGGTCCTCGCTCGGCCACCAGACGCTTCAGCCGCTGGTTCTCGCCCTCCAGTTGCCGCGGGCGCTGCGCCTCACTCACGCTCATCCCACCGTACTTGGCCTTCCAGGCGTAGATCGTGTGCTTGGAAACGCCGAGTTCGCGGCCAACGTCGGCCGCCGTGCGCCCGGCCTCGAGCTGCTTGAGCGCCCCGATCATCTCCACTTCGCTGAACACCCGCTTCGCCATTTTCCCTCCTCCGCAAACCCGAAAATCATATATCCTCGTGCGCAGAATGAGGGGAGCAGGTCAACTTCATGCCAACCGCCCAGCAAAGCGCGTCTTCATTTCCTTGCCTGGCGCAACCGAAACCACAGCAGGCTCAGCGGTCGTAATGCGACCTGCCGGGCATCATCGGCATGGAGCGGCAATTGCCGGGCATGGCGAAAAGAGAATCGGGCGGCGTGGACAGGTCTACGTCTTTGTAGTCGATCCTCACCGGGCCTTTTGACGTGGGGATCTCGACACGCACCGGAAAATTTTTCAGGTCGGTGGCTACCCAGGCTTTCATCGTGATGGGTTTCCCCCCGTCAGACGGGGTTACCCTGACGCGCTCGATGATCGCCGGATGGCCGTCTACGGTTGCCGAACCCAGCTTGGTCCGTTCCACTTTTCCTTTTGCCTCGAGGGGCTGAGGGCTCATTTGCGGCATTTTCATGCACATTTGGGGCATCACCATGAACATTTCATTCTTGTCGAGCAGCAACACGGTATGCATTCTTCCGCCGGGAGGGTCCGTTCGCATTTTGTCGCCCGAGCGATAGACCTTCATGGACACCTGTTTGCCGTCTGGGCTGGTCGAAACCATCGTGGCGGAGAAATCCTGTGGTGAAAACGGGGTCTTGTCTTGCGCTCGGGCGTGGCCAGCGAGCGCACTAAGGCTGATACCCACAACAGCGGCGACGAAAACGGTGCGATGCATAGCCTTCCTCCTCTGCGATCCATCAAGATTATCGAGGCCTCGCGGCCGGCCCATTGCTGGAACAAACAAACGTGGCGTGATTCGATTGGATGTTCGCCGACGTCCCGTCCACCGAGATAATCTGCACCGCTTCCCAGCCGGAATAATTCGCGGGGCGCAGATCCCACTCATCCCTGACGTTTAGCTGGTGAGAGGACACGGCGGTGGCTGAGATCGCCGGACCCGCGGCGCCATCGCTGCGAATCCAGCGGTACTGCAAGGCGACTTGCGGTTTGCCGCTCATGTAGATCGCTCCGGCGAAATATTCGCGCGTGGGATTATTGGCGGCGCAGCGGCCGGCGATGATTTTGGAGAAAACGC
>JAJXZK010000458.1 GCA_021780095.1 Acidobacteriota bacterium
TTTTTCAATATTCCGGTGTATCATTTGTTTGCCAGCCCGGTGCTGGTCGGTCACTTCAGAGAATTGAATCTGCCCGACCTGACGGTCGTTTCGCCGGATGCCGGTGGCGTGGAACGGGCACGTTTCTTCGCGCAGAAGATGGAAGCTCCGCTGGCCATTGTGGACAAGCGGCGCACGGATTTGAATGTTTCAGAAGTGATGCACGTGATTGGCGATGTGCAAGGCAGGACGTGCCTGATCCTCGACGATATTGTCGATACGGCCGGCACCCTGATCAAGACCGTGGATGCATTGTTGGAAGTGGGCGCCAAAAAAGTGTATGCCTGCGCCACCCATGCCGTGCTTTCCGGTCGAGCGATTGAACGGATTGTTGATTCCCGGCTGGAGCAGTTGGTGGTCACCAATACGATTCCGCTGCGGGAAGAAGCGCAGCATGCGGGCAAGATTAAAGTGCTTTCGATTGCGGGCCTGATTGGACGCGCGATTGAGAGCATCCATATGGAGACCAGCGTTAGCAGCTTGTTTAACTAACGCCTCTCTGACGAACGAAGCTTTCTGTACCGCGCCGCCGCCGTCTTCGGAGGCGGGTGGATAGAACATCAACAGTGTGGCCGGGCAGAAAATGTCGTGGTCACGAGAAGGGAGCGGCGCAACCCGCCGTGCCCGAAGGTCAATGGAAGGGAAACAGGAAAAAATGAGTACACCTGAAGTTGTTACAGCCACGCCCCGCGAGGGCAAGTTCACCAAAAATGTCGCCCGCCGCGTACGCGTTGCCGGCAGCATTCCAGCCGTGGTGTATGGAGCCCAGCAGCCGTCTGTTGCGGTCACCGTCGACCCCAAGCAGATTCGCCGGATCCTCCATTCCGAGTCCGGACACAACACAATTTTCGATCTCGACGTGTCCGGTTCCGTCGCCAAGGTGATGGTGGTGGATTGGCAGAACGATCCCATCAAGGGCAACCTGATCCACATCGACATGAAGCGTATCGCGATGGACAAGATGATGCGAGTCGAAGTACCGATCCAGCTGCTGGGCGTTCCTGTCGGCGTCAAGACGCAGGGCGGCATTCTCGACCAGGTGTTGCGCGAGATTGAAATTGAATGTTTGCCTGCGGATATCCCAGGGCATATCGACATCGATGTCAGCGAACTGGCATTCGGTATGGTGATTCGAGTGGCCGATCTGCCACACAACGATAAGTTGAAGTTCATTACCGACGAAGAAACGACCGTCGCTCACATCACTGCGGTTCGTGAAGAAGTTGTCGCGACGCCGGATGCGTTGGCAGCCGAAGCGCCTGCGGAACCTGAAGTAGCCAAGAAGGGCAAGCAGGAAACGGCCGAGGGCGATGACGCCAAAAAGGATGACAAGAAAGACGCCAAGAAATAGTTTCGTGAGCGCATGGAACCTTCTGGCGGCATAAGTTCGAACATGATTTCTGGCGGCGATGCGGGAGTTACCCTGATCGTCGGGCTGGGCAATCCAGGAATCGAGTATCAGTTCACACCGCATAACGCCGGCTTTCTGGCCATCGATCGGTTGGCAGAGCGGTATGGACTGGTAGTCACAAATCGGCGCTCGAAGGCATTGACCGCTTCGACGCGCATCGCAGGCCGGCAAGTACTGCTGGCCAAGCCGGAAACCTACATGAACCTCAGTGGGTTATCGGTCGCGGCGCTTGTTGACGAGTTGCAAATTGATCCGCGGCGGCAACTGATCGTGCTGTATGACGAAGTGGCCCTGCCCCTGGGTAGTATTCGTATCCGTGAGCGCGGAAGCGCGGGCGGGCACAACGGGGTCAAGTCGATTTCGAGTGCGCTGGGCACAGAAGAGTGGCTGCGAATTCGAATTGGAATTGCTCCGGAAGACGCCATGGCGGCCGAAAACGCCCGCCAGCAACGCAAGGATTATGTCCTGACGCCGTTCCGCAAGACCGAACTGGCGGTGCTGGACAAAGTTCTGGACGATGTTTCGACGGCGATTGAGTTGCTTTTAACCGAAGGCGCCAGCGTCGCGATGAACCGGTTGAATCGGCGAATCACTGCCGAAGAGCAAGAATGAAGCAAACGACGGAACGGTAAATTGAGCAGCCTTGAAGGTTGCGACAGGCATGGCAAGAAGGCTTTGCCGGAAACGAGAGACGAATGGAACGGAAATACGAAGTGATGTTTATCCTGCGCCCCGATGTGATTGGCGAAGAAGCCGACAAGCTGATCGCCGGCTTTGAAGCCACCATCACCAAGGGCAATGGCAAGCTGGTATCGAGCGAGAAGCTTGGAAACCGCAAGCTGGCCTACACCGTCCGCAAGTTCAACGAGGGCAACTACAACCTATTGACCGTGGAAGCGGATGGGAGCCTGGTGGCCGAACTGGAACGCCGCTTGCGCGTTACGGAGCCCGTTATCAAGTTCATCACCGTCCGCATGGACGAGGAAGAAAAGCGCATCAACAAGATCAAGAAGCTGCGCTCTACCAAGATCAAGCAAAGCACGGTGAATGCCCAGGCCGCGCAGGCTGCCCAGGCGAATGCCGCCGCAGCTGCGTCCCAGGCGGCTGCCGCGCATACCGCTGCCGCACAGCCCGTCGCTCCGCAGCGCAGCGTCGAACAGCCAACAGAAACCGCGCCGGTTCCAGAAGCGATCGCATAGCGCAACATTTTTTGTGGGCGATGCCCACGGCAATTCCAACCGAAGCATAAGTTCACGCGCCGGATATACTCTCCGGCCGACTAAGAAGGAGTCGCAGCATGGCAGAAGAAAGATCGCAATCGACATCATCATCCTCGGATGGACCCTCTCACTCTGGTCCGCGGCCACCGCGCCCGGCTGGCGCAGGCGGCGGTCCCGGCGGACGCAAATTCTTCCGCCGTAAGAAAGTGTGCAAATTCTGCGTCGAGAAAATCGATGCCATTCCCTACCGCGATGTGCGCCTGCTGCAGGGCTTCGTCGCAGAAAGCGGGAAGATTGTTCCCCGCCGCCTGACCGGCGTCTGCACTACGCACCAGCGCCGCGTCACCCGCGCCATCAAGCAAGCTCGCAACATCGCACTGCTGCCCTTTGCGCAGCGTCACTAGAGCGTTGATCGCGGCTACCTTAGAGAATTTTTGGAGATTGAGATATGGAAATCATTTTGAAGGAAGATGTCGAGAACCTCGGTCATCGAGGGGATGTCGTGAAAGTGGCGCAGGGTTACGGCCGCAATTTTCTGTTGCCGCGCAACCTGGGCATCGAGGCCACGCCGGGCAACAAAGCGGTCATTGAGCAAATGAAGTCCTCCTCGGTTCGCCGCTCCGCCAAGGAAAAGGCTGACGCCGAATTGTTGCTGCAGCAGTTTGAGAATGTTGAATTGAACTTTACCCGCAAGACCGGCGACAACGATCACCTGTTCGGCTCCGTCACCGGACCGGATATTGCGCAGGCACTGGAAGCCAAGGGCTTTACGATTGACCGCCGCAAGGTGCAACTGGAAGAGCCGCTGAAATCGCTGGGCGAGTTCCTGATCCCTGTTCGCCTGCATCGCGAAGTCACCGCACACGTCAAGGTCGTCGTCGAAAAAGAAGCCGAAACCGAGTAGCTTCCACGCGCCGAACGAAATCTGGGTGCCCCATCCTCGCCGCGTTGTTTGCGGCCAGGGTGGGAGGATGAATCAACTTGCGAACTATCGCCCGACGCTGAGCCGCGATGACAGCATCTCCGGCAAGCCAGCCCGCAGAATGCGCATCTGCGCGGCCTTCACATCATAGGGAACGCGGAAGAATGTGACCCGCGCCGCCTCGTCATCGTAGAGCGCGAAGGCGGCTCTCCAATCGCGATCGCGTGGCTGGCCAACCGCGCCGGGATTGATCAGGTATTTTGCGGCGCTGCGCAAATCCAGGTCGTAGCTTTCCACCAGCTTGTCGTCGCTGTATGCCGGCCTCAGCTCGAACCAATCCCCCGCCGCATTCTCGGCAAACCCACCCTGCACGTGCGTATGACCGAAGAACGTGATCGGGGTGCGCGTGCGCGCAAATTGCCCTTCCGCGTCCTCGGTGGAGAGCAGATATTCGTCCTCATCGAGCAGCGAGCCGTGGACGCAGCTCACCCGCGTTTCCGCGGGCGAAATCGGGCCTGCCGGCATTTCCTTCAACCATTGGAGTGCTTCCGGACTCAGCTGCCCTCGCGTCCATTGCACCGCTCGGAAGGCGACTGGATTGAAGTGTTCCGCCCCAGTAAGTCCAGCGCACGCACGATCATGATTTCCCCGGACGAACATCGTGCCAATCTCGCGGGACCGCTCGATGACGGCCTCCGGCGCGGCGTTATAACCGACCACATCGCCCAGGTTCCAGACCACGTCGTGTTGGGGAGCAGCTTCAAGCACCGCATCCAGGGCGTCAATGTTGGCGTGGATATCAGAAAAGATCAGCACTCGCATAGTTGGGGGGGCCGCCCTGCGACAGGCAACATTCCCCATCCTACCGGAACTGGCCCTCTCGCGGGCGCCCTCTTCCTATCTTCCCTACCACTACCGGCAGAGACGTTGGGCGGCTTGAACTAGGCCGGGAGCGAAGCTCCACGTGAGTGAGCGCACCGTCGGCTGCACGGCTCGCAGTGAAAACGAACGCAGCGCAGGGGTCAACGCCCGCGGGGAGCTGATCCCGGATTTCTCCGAGCGAGTCATCGCGTGCGGCAAGCCGAAAATAGAACGCGGCATGGAGAGCATCGAACGCAATGAAGCGCCTTGGGAACGAAGCGCGCGCAGCGGACTGAGCGCGCCGCCTCTTTCCCCATTGCCCAGCGGCAGGAAGTACTGCGTGCCGTGGACTGGCTCTTTCAGCCGTCGCAGCAGCGTTTGCAGGTCCTCGTTATTGCGGACAAAGTCGATGTCGTCGGTGTTCACGATCAGCAGATCGCTGGCGGTGTAATGAAAGAAATAATGCTCGTAGGCCTCGGCTACCTTCTCCAGGTAGCGGCCGGAAATTGCCTGCTCCTCGGGCACTCCTTTGCGCGCCATGCGGGTGCGCAGCACCTTGGGCGAGGTCTGTAGATAAATCACAAGGTCGGGGGTTGGCAACTGGTCGCGGAAATACTGAAATTGACGCTCGTACAGCGCCAACTCATCATCGCTCAGGTTCAGGTTGGCGAACAGCTTGTCTTTCTCGAAAATGTAGTCGGCCACCATGGGAACCGATTTTCCGGTCTTCGCGTCGCGCTCGGCGGCGGCACATAGCTGCTCGTACCGCGACATCAGGAACCACATTTGCGCGGGAAAGGCAGCGCTTCTTTCGCCGCGATAGAATGGCGACAGGAAGGGATTCTGCTGGGGTTCAATGATGCGCGTGGCACCGATTTCCTGGGCCAGCAGCGTGGCTAATGTGGATTTTCCGGCGCGGATCGGGCCTTCAATTGCGATGAATCTCGGATTTTCGAAAAGCTTGGCCATGGCGAATCCCCTTCGTAGTAAAAGCGAATGAAAGTCGAAGATAGCATGCGCATGGCGACTCGGCAAGCGACAATTCGATACCTTGTGGATACCCCTGCAGACCGGTTCCGATACACTCACACGCGATGACGCCGCCCAAGGTTCTGACCATTCCGGTGCCTCAACCCGCCGCTGATACGGCTGGCAATCGGTCCGCGCTCCCCGGCGCTGGAGCGATTGCCGCGACTGCGGTTGCGGCTGGTCTCCTGGCTGCGGGAGCCTATGCCTATGCGGGGATGTGGCCGACTTCGCGAATCTTTGGCCGCTGCGTGGTGGCGGCAAAAAATCCCACCCAGATTGCCCTCACCTTTGACGACGGGCCTAACGATCCTGACACCTATCGGCTGCTGGAAGTGCTGGCGAAGCATGGCGTGTGCGCGACATTCTTTATGATCGGCCGCTTCGTAAAGCAGCGTCCGGAGATTGCCCGCGCGGTAGCTGCGGCGGG
>JAJXZK010000382.1 GCA_021780095.1 Acidobacteriota bacterium
CCGACAGTGCGACTCCAATCCAGGATGCGATGAAGAGGCTTTCGCTGGGACTTCGTTCCGAGTATCTGCTGGGCTACTATCCCACGCAGGCGTCGACGACGGCCGGCGGCTTTCGCAGAATTCAATTGCGGTTTGCCCATCCGGCGTTGAGCGGTGCCTATCGGTTGCAATATCGCACTGGCTATTACGCAGAGGCCGCACCCTAGGCGCGATATACTTTGGAGGTGAACACTCCTGGCAGCGGTCGGCGCAAACAGAAATCTCATCACCCGCAAGCGGAGACCGGGCAGGAAGCCGTGTACCTGCGCACGTTGAGTGAGCGCCAAACGCCTGTGGTGGTGCAGTTGCGGGATGGAGAGGCATTGCAGGGCTGGATCGAGTATTTTGACGATCGCATGATTCGCTTGACGCGGGAAGGCAAGCCAAATCTTTTCATCTACAAGCACCAGATTCTGACGATTACGGAAAAAGCTCGGCGGCCCGCGCCGCGCAGGGACAAGCCATCTGAGGCTGAAGAATTGAGTGAGGACTCGCTGGCATGAGCGAGCGGAATTTACCCTACGCCGGGCCCGCAGGGGAGATGGCGCGTGCTGCGGGAGCCTTGCTGCGCAAGCATTATGAACACGGGGTGGCGACCGAATACAAGGGCGAAGTCGACCTGGTGACGGTGGCCGACCGCGAGAGCGAAAAGTTGCTGGTGGAGCGGCTGCGTGCGCAATGGCCGGACCATGGCATTGTCGGCGAAGAGGGTACCCGGTCGCAGATGGAATGCGAGTACCGCTGGTACATCGATCCGCTGGATGGAACGACAAATTTTGCCCACGGATTTCCGGCCTTCTGCGTGTCGATGGGGCTGGAACATCGTCTGCCGGGAACCGCGATGGATGCGGATGGCGAGCTCGTCGCGGCGGTGATCTACGATCCGCTGCGAGACGAAATGTTTCTGGCGGAAAAGGGAAAAGGCGCAACGCTGAACGGAAAATCAATTCACGTTTCCACGACGGAAACGCTGGCTGAATCCTTGATCGCGACAGGATTCCCCAGCCGCAAACGCCACGGTAATCCAAACGTGCATTTTTACCACGAGTTCACGCTGCGCTCCCATGGCGTGCGGCGGGCCGGTTCTGCGGCACTCGACCTGGCCTATACAGCGTGCGGGCGGCTGGACGGTTATTGGGAATTTAAGCTGAATTCCTGGGATACGGCGGCGGGCGTGTTGCTGGTCCGGGAAGCCGGCGGCGAGGTGACCTATGTCGACGGCAGCCCGTTTCACCTTGTCAGTGCAGAAGTGCTGGCCAGCAATGGAAAAATTCACGGAGCCATGATTCAGCTGTTTCAGGATATGCTTGCCGGGCGCAACCTGGAGCCGATCCAATCTGCGCGGGAGTTTGCCGCCGAGCGCCTTGCGGCGACCGCAAAATGAGCGGGGAAACTCCGGTGCGGGAATTTTTTCCCAGTGGACAACCTTGCACAGGCTGTGCTGCTACAATCGAGTTGACTTGCTAGTCCCTGTCAGGAGAGTTTTCACCCATGGCTTACGTGATTGCAGAACCCTGCATCGGCACGAAAGATACTGCCTGCGTCGATGCCTGCCCGGTGGATTGTATTCATCCCAAGAAGGATGAAGAAGGTTTTGAAGGGTCCAATCAGCTCTTCATCGATCCAGTGGAATGTATTGATTGTGGCGCGTGTGTGCCGGTTTGCCCGGTGTCGGCCATCTTTACCGCCGACGACTTGCCGGAAAAATGGAAGAATTACGAGCAGATCAACGCCCAGCATTTCGGCCGCTAGATCTGTTTTTTCATTTCGTGAAAGCGCGCAGCTTCAGAGCTGCGCGCTTTTCATTGGGCGCTGCCTTTCAGCCTTGGACCCGAACGAATTGAACTCTCATCCACGCTATGACTCTGCATCAATCTGAGGCGATCGTACTGCGCACCTGGCCGCTGCGGGAGTCGGACTTGCTGGTTTCATTATTGACGCGCGACCTGGGCAAGGTGCGCGGCGTGGCCAAGGCGGCGTTGAAATCGAGAAGACGATTTGGCGGAACGCTGGAGCCGATGACCTACGTGCATGCGGCCTACGCCGAACGGCCTCGACAGGACCTGGTGCGGCTGGATCATTTTGAGGCGATCGCGTCACCGCTGGCCGAGCCGATCGATTATCTTCGTGCGGCGACCCTGGGGTATTACGCCGAGGTGCTGGAGAGTGTGCTGCCCGATCACGATCCGCAGGATGCGATCTTCCGGTTGACGCTGGCTGTGCTGGAGCAGAGCCAGGTGGATCGCTGTTGGATGCCGGTCACGTATTTTTCCCTTTGGATCACGCGACTGATCGGTTGGCTGCCGGAGACGGATCGATGCACGGAATGCGGCGAGCCGTTCTCGGGAGAGGCGGCGTATTTTCACGTATTGGCAGATGGTTTAAGTTGTGTGCGGCATAAGAAGCCGAACAGCGGCATGCTGAGCCGGGATTCGCTGGTGCTGGCGCAGCGCATGTTGCGAGATCCGATCCGGGCAATGAGTGCGGAAGCGTGGACACGGCAATCCGGAAGGGACCTGCGGCGGTTTTTGGTGCGGACGCTGGAGCGGCATACGGAGCGGCGTTTGAACTCCGCCGAAGTGTTCAGTCGCATGGGCGGCTGAGGCTATTTCGTCGACCAGGGTCGGAGGTCGGCGGCACATTCGATACAATCAGCATCAACGCGTCCGCACATGAAATGGAGTTTCTGCTCGTGGTATTGAACAATCCTGTCGAACGAAAAATTCCGCTGACATTTCAAGAGCTGCTGTTTCAGTTGCAGCAATTCTGGGCCAGCCGCGGCTGCATTTTGCAGCAAGCCTATGACGTGGAAGTTGGTGCGGGCACCATGTCGCCGGAGACATTTCTGCGCGTGCTGGGGCCAAAGCCGTTTCGCGTGGCGTATGCGCAACCGTCACGGCGGCCGGCCGATGGGCGGTACGGGCAAAATCCAAACAGACTCTTCAAGCACACGCAGCTGCAGGTGATTTTGAAACCGCCGCCGGAAGATATTCAGGGATTGTACTTGGAATCGCTGCAGGCAATCGGGATCGATCTTCGCCAGCACGATGTGAAGTTTGAAGAGGACAATTGGGAGTCGCCGACGCTGGGCGCATGGGGCATCGGCTGGCAGGTGATGCTGGATGGCCTGGAGATTACGCAGTTCACGTATTTTCAGCAGTGCGGCGGCATTGATCTCGATCCCATTGCGGGGGAGATTACGTATGGGCTGGAGCGCATTGCCGCATTTCTGCAGGATGTGGACTCGATCTACGACATTGTGTGGGCGCGCGATTTGGAGAGCGGTAAGGAAATTACATACGGAGACGTGCGGTTTGCGGAAGAGGTGCAATTCTCCGTCTACAACTTTGAGAAGGCGGATGTGGAGAAACTGTGGCAGCACTTCCGGTTGTATGAAGAAGAATGCCAGGCATTGCTGGCGGAAGCGCGCGAGCTGCCGGAAGACGCGGACAGCGAGACGCGCAACCGTTTGCCGCTTCTGGCCGCATTCGATTTGTGCCTGAAGTGTTCGCACCTCTTCAATTTGCTGGATGCGCGCGGTGCGATTTCAGTGACGGAGCGGGTGGGCGTGATCGCAAGAATTCGTGCCCTGGCGGTGGCCGTAGCCAAGGCTTACGCAGCGCAACAGATGGTCGCCGCGGCGACCCACGCCGCATAAAACCATGCACGATGAAAGTTTAGGAAACGAGTCGAATGCCTGCATTTCTGCTTGAAATTGGATTGGAAGAAATTCCCGCCGGGATGATTGCTGCCGCACAGGCGGAACTGGCGCAACGCGTCGAAAAGCTGTTGAGGCGCGACCGCCTGACGACGGATGCGCTGCGGGTCAAAAGTTATTCCACGCCGCGACGGCTTGCGGTGCTGGTGGAAGGGCTGCTGCCCGGACAGCCGGACATGGAGGAAGAGGTTGTCGGGCCAGCTACCAAGGTTGCGTTCAAGGATGGCGCACCGACACAGGCGGCGATCGCGTTCGCGAAGAAATCTGGCGTGGACGTTTCCGCGCTGAAGACCATCCAGAACGCGAAGGGTGAATATGTTTCAGCGACGGTGCATCGGCGTGGGCGTACGGCGGCCGAGGTGCTGGCGGAGGGCCTACCGGCAGAGATTGCAGGAATCTATTGGCCGAAGAGCATGTACTGGCGCGGGGGCAAGACCGAGCGATTCGTGCGTCCGGTGCGTTGGATGGTAGCGCTGCTGGATGAAGAAATCCTGCCGCTGAAATTTGCCGGGGTCACTGCGGGTCGAGCCAGCTTTGGCCATCGTGTGCTGCATGGAAATGCGCCGGTGATGGTGAGTGCGCCGCTTGCATATGCAAAGGCGTTGGCGGCGGCGTATGTCGAGGTGGACCCAGCTGCGCGGCGGGAGCGTATTCGCAAGGCGTTGGACAAAGCGACGCGGCTGATTACATGTGCGCGGTGGCGCGAGGATGAAGACCTGGTCGAGATCGTCACTAACCTGACGGAGTGGCCGAGCGTGATTTTAGGCGGATTTGAGGTCAGCTATCTCGACCTGCCAGAAGAAGTGCTGGTGACGGTGATGCGCGGTCATCAGAAATATTTTGCACTCGAAGACAGCGAGAAAAAACTGCTGCCGAATTTTCTGGCGGTTTTGAATTTGGACGTTGATGAGGCGGGAGTGGCGGTGATTCGCCACGGTAACGAGCGTGTGTTGCGGGCGCGGTTCAACGACGCGCGTTTCTTCTGGGATGTGGATCAGAAGATTCCGCTGGTCGATCGGGCGGAGATGCTGAAGAGCGTCACCTTCCAGAAAGATCTGGGTAGCTACTGGGACAAGACGGAGCGAAACCGTGCCGTCGCACGGCAGATCATCGACCGATTCGATCCGCCACTGTTTGATTCTGAAGTGAAGTTCAAGACATTTTGCGCTGGAGTGGACCAGGCGGCGCAGTTGGCGAAAGCGGACCTGACGACCGAGATGGTGAAGGAATTTACCGAGTTGCAAGGTGTGGTCGGTGGACTGTATGCGCGAGCACAGCGGCTGCCCGACGGCGTTGCGCGAGCGATCCACGATCACTACAAGCCTGGGTCGCAGGAGGATACGATTCCAAGCCTTCCCGCCGGATCGGTGGTGGCGCTTGCAGACAAAATCAGCAGCATCGTCGACATGTTTGCCATTGGATTGCAGCCTACAGGATCGAAAGATCCATTTGCGCTGCGCCGCGCGGGCAATGGGGTAGTTCGCATTCTGGTAGAAGATGAGAAGCTCAACGAGAGGCTGCATCTTTCGCATGTCTCGAGTGCTGCCATCGCGGGTACCGAGGCGGCAGAGGACGCGGCGTTGCGATCCTCGATCGATGATTTTCTGCTGGATCGTTTTGAGTTTTATTTGCGCGAGTCGGCGAATGTGAATCCGCAGGTGGCGCGAGCGGTTCGCAAAGCCGGGTCGACCGGAAGCAATTGCGAAGCGAATGGTCATCTGATTGGGTATGGGAAGATTACCGGATTTGCGAAAGCGCTGGACGCACAGGTGGGATCACCGAATGTGCTGGCGGTGGCAGAACTGCTGAAGCGGACCGCGAATATTCTTCGTCAGGCGAGGGAGAAGAAAATCGTCTTTGCCGATCAGGAATCTGAGAGATTGCTGCGAGAGGCGGCGGAGAAGGAATTGGCGGGCAAGGTGACGGAAGTGGATCAGGCTATCCAGCGCAGTTATCGCGAAGGAAACTACGACGCGGTGATTGCCGCGATCGCGAGCCTGCAGCCGCCGTTGAATGCGTTCTTCGATTCTGTGATGGTGATGGTGGAGGATGCTTCGTTGCGCGACAATCGGCTCGCACTTTTATCGCGCACAGAATCTGTGGTGCGATGGGCAGCGGATTTCTCTGAACTGGCGTCGATCTAAACTCGGATCACGGTGACTATAGTTCGGGCTTCGTTCTATCCCACCCTGGCTACGCCAGAATGGGCACCCAGATATTTTGCGATCAGTGATCAGAATTAGTTCAGCTTTTGCAGGCGGGCGATCAACTTCTGCGCCAGGCTTTCTTCGCTCTCAGTCCAAAGCAGACGAGTCTCCACGCCGCAATTTTTTTCCACTTGCGTGGTGAAGTCGACCAGCTGCTGAATATTTTTCTTCACGAAAACCTGGTCGTCCTCCTGGAGTGGGACGTCGTCGCATATAAACGGTGTATCCAAGCCTAGGTCGACGCGGATGTGGCCATTCTGCTCGTAGCTGCCGTCGTCGAATTGTGGGCCCAGTCCAACCACGCGCACGATGCGAACTTCTTCTTTCCAGATTGAATCGAGCAGGCCATCGCTCTCTGGATACCAAAGCTTCCACGGCAGCTCAAACTCATAGGCACTGTCTTCATGCAGAATTTCCGTGGCTTCGGCGACGGCTTGTTCGGGTGGGGCCGGTTCCTCGTTCTCCGCGATATAGACGCGTTGAAACGTTGGAGACTGCTGCCAGTCCAACGGATAGACGGAGGCCGCGGTGACCAGCGGATGGGGAAGTTGCTGCATCACGCTGACGAGTTTTTCCGGCAGCGAGGTGAGCCGGAAACTTGGGAACCACAGGCTGTAGTAGAGAGAATCTGCCATGATTCCATTGTAGATTTTTTCGCGGAGCAGGTCTCTGACGGCACATCTGGGCAAGCGGCTCGGAAATGAGAAGATGGTGGTATGCGTTGGACAATTGAGCGGTTGCGCCTGGCAATCATCGTGGTGGCTGCGCTGCTGGTGCTGTCCATCCTTGGGTCGATCGTTTATGGACGCTGGCGGATTCGCCGCGTTGTGCAGGACCTGCCATCCCGTTTGGGAATCCAGATCAAGTCGACATCGCGGGACTTTACCTACTCGAAGACAGAGGGGGGGCGCAAGATCTTCACGCTGCATGCCGCGCGTGCGGTCAGTTTCAAAACCGGCGGACGGGTACAGTTGCACGATGTAGAAATTGACATGTACAACCGGCAGAATGACCAGGCGGACACCGTTTCCGGAAAAGACTTCGAGTATGACCAGAACAGTCAAGTTGTGATTGCGCAGGGAGAAGCACACATCATGCTTCATGCTCCCCCGGCTGCACATCCTGCGCCCGCGACGAACCCGGAGGCGCAGATTATTCACATCACGACGCATGGTCTGGTCTTCCATCAAAAGACAGGGGAAGCGACTTGCAATGGTGAGGTGGATTTTCAATATTCGAACTCGACGGGAGAAGCGCTAGGGGCGCAATATTTCTCGAAAACCGGACTGTTGATCCTGGAGTCGCAGGTGGTGCTGACGACCCAGATGCAGAACCGTTCTGCTGTTGTGCACGCCTCCCACGCGATCTATGATCGGGAATCAGCGCAGGCACATTTGATGCAGCCGCGGTATTTTTCCACCGGTTCCATGGGGGATCAGCATGGCAGCGCGGGCGCCGCGACAGTGTATTTGCGGCCGGATGGTTCGGCCGAACGGATGGACGCGCAGGGCTCGGTTGAGATTGGTTCGGCAGACGGAACAGGTGTCCGTTCTGCGTCGATGCGAGTGGATCTCGACGAGGACAATCAGCCGCAGCAGGCGCATTTGCTTGGTGGTGTGGAGCTGACGCAGAATCAACCGACTCAGCAGACGGTGGGTAGCGGGCGCGAAGCCGTGGTCGACTTTGACGGGAACGGTCACGCGAAGCTGGTCACGCTAGATGGAAATGTGAGCTTCCGGCAACAGATGGACTCGGACAAACACGACCTGCATCGCACACTGACGGCAAGTCATTTAGTGCTGCAGCTGAAGCCTGGGCAGCTGAATCGAAAAGACTCAAAGAGGCAGAGCGGTCAGCGGCAGTTGCAGGAGGCAGAGGCGAGCGGTGGCGCGGTGTTTGCTTCGCAGAACATGACGGAGGGGCATCCGTCGCAAGAGACAAGCCTTGCTGCGCAGAACATGAAGGCAACATTCTCGCCCGGAAATGAGATTCGGCATCTGGATGGGGTGGGGCAGACCCAGGTGCGCATGGTGGCGCCGAATGGAGACATCGATACCAGTACTGGAGATACGCTGGCGATTGATTTTGTGACTGAGACGCCAAAGATAGCCGCCGCGCGCCATGGCGGGTCGAACGTAACGAATGCTCAATCGATACAAACGGCGGTGCAGACGGGGAACGTGGTTTTGCAACAAGTCTCTGCAGAAAAGTCAGGTGGAACTGGAGGTCTGGGGGGCGCACAGAACTCGACGGCAACGGCGGCTCGAGCGGAGTACGACGGGGCGACCGATACCGTGACATTGAAGGGGAAACCTGTATTCCGCGATGAAGAATTGGAGATGACTGCGGACCGATTTGCGGTCGAGCGCGCCTCCGGCAACATGGTGGCGACGGGTTCCGTGCAGACCACGGTTCGGTCGAGCAAGGCAACAGGGCCAGGGGGACTTTTGAGCGGCAACCAACCGACGCACGTGATCGCTCGCCAGGCGCAGTTGCTGCACGATTCGCAGAAGGCCATCTTCACGGGTCAGGCGCGGCTGTGGCAGGCCGGGAATTCGGTGGAGGCTCCAGTGATTGAGTTGTCGCAGAAAATGCAGACGCTGACGGCGTATGGCAAAGACCATTGCACGCAATGCGTGCATACAACATTTCTCGGTCAGGCCGCAGAGTCTGCCCCAGCCGGGGACCTCAAGCCGGTGCAGGCGGGGGAATTCGCCGGGGCTGACGACCGTCGCGGGCCGGCGACATTTCGCGTGGTCGGCCAGCGGCTGCTTTATTCGGATACGGAGCGAAAGGCCACATTCTCAGATCACGTAGAAGCTGTCAGTTCCAGTGGCGATGTTTATGCCGACCGGGCGGAAGTCTTCCTGACGCCGGCGAATGCTCATGCCCAGGCGCGGCTAGGAATCGCGCCAGCGGAAACGACAAATAAAATGTCACGCCACAGCACCAACTCGCCGCAATCTTCCATTGAAAGGATTGTGGCCGCGGGACATGTGGTGGTGGCGCAGCCGGGACGGCGCGGAACCGGTACGCGACTGGTGTATACGGCGAGTGACGGACGGTTTGTGCTGACCGGAGACGGCGCCCATCCCCCCCAGGTGGTGGACTCGATACAGGGTACGGTGACAGGCGAGGTTCTGACATTTTCTTCGCAGACACGGGCGATAATAGTTAGTGGAAGCGCAAGCGATGCGGCCGTGACAAAGACACGAGTGCAGAAAAAATAATGCAAAGACTGGCAACCGACCAACTGGCGAAAAATTACCGAGGGAGGCAGGTCGTGCGAGGCGTCAGCCTCGAGATCCACAAAGGCGAAGTGGTTGGCCTGCTGGGGCCGAACGGCGCGGGAAAGACCACAACCTTCTACATGATTGTTGGCCTGGTGGAACCGGATGCTGGTCGTGTGTTGGTGGGCGATCGGGACATTACGCGGCTGCCGATGTATCTGCGGGCGCGGAATTTCGGCATCAGTTATCTGCCGCAGGAGCCGTCGGTGTTCCGCAAGCTGACTGTGGAAGAAAATATTCTGGCGGTGCTGGAAGTGCAGCAAGGGGGATGGCAGCAGCGGCGGGCGCGCATGGAGCGGCTGATCGAACAGTTGAGCCTTGGCCACGTACGGAAGACGCGTGGCTATGCACTCTCTGGCGGGGAGCGCCGACGGGTGGAGATTGCCCGATGCCTGTCGATTGAGCCTAACTTTATTCTGCTGGACGAACCTTTTTCTGGAATCGATCCGATCGCGGTACACGATCTGCAGGATATTATTTTCGACCTAAAGGCCAGTGGATATGGCGTGCTGATCACCGACCACAATGTCCGCGAGACGTTGACGGTGACCGATCGGGCGTACATCATCAACGAGGGAAAGATTTTCCGCACGGGCACGCCGGAAGAACTGGGCCAGGACCCGGAAGTTCGACGGGTCTATCTGGGCGAAGGGTTCACCTTGAACTAGCAAGGATTTCTCTCAGGATTCTGAGAATATCCTTTGGAGAAAGCCCGTCCGACCAACACCAACGTAACTGTCGAACAGCCCATTGCAAGCAATTTGCGTGCAAATTTTATAAATAGAAGATTATAAGATAGATACGCGCGGATTTTGATGATCTGGAGAAATTGAATTAACTGGGTCCATGTAAACTGGAGATAACTTCCCCGAAGTTTGACTGGAACCGCTTATGGCTCTTCTTCAACCCCGGCTGAACTTGAAGGTTTCGCAGAAGCAGATCCTGACCCCTGGTCTGGTTCAGATGGTCAGTTTGCTGGCCTTGAACAAGCAGGAATTGAAGGAGATGATCGATGCCGAGCTTCTAGAGAACCCGATTCTCGAGGAGTTGGAAGAGTCGGTTCCGTTGGCGGAGGAAATTCGCACGCCGGAAGAAAAGGCTCCAGCGGGCGAGGAAAAAGCAGAAGAGAAAGATCCGTTTGACGAGATCGACTTTGGCTCCTATTTCCAGGAGTACCTGGACCCGGGTTATCGAACCCCGCAAAGCACCGAAATCAACGAGAAGCCTTCGTTCGAGAATTTCCTTTCCAAGCCCACAACCCTGACCGACCATTTGATGTGGCAGCTGGGTTCCCTGCATTTGACGAAAGGTGTGCGGGAAGCCGCCGAGCTGATCATCGGCAACCTGGATGAAGACGGGTACCTGACCGCCAGCGATGAAGAACTGTTGGAGGTGCTGGCGCAGCAGATGCCGCAGATGCAGATAACAGTCGCGCCCGCCGGGGTCGCTGCCAACTCCAACGGACACAAGCGATTCGTTGACCCCCAGTCTGAGAACGGAGCTGCGGCGCTGAATGGCACGGCGGCTTCGAGCAACGGCATGTTGCATCACGGGTTGAATGCAGTACCCGGCGAGATTGAGCCTGAGTCTAATGGGCACAAGCCTGCGACTGAGTACCCGCCAGCATTGAAACGCGACCTGGCAGAGGCGCTGCACATTGTGCGGAGATTCGATCCCGTCGGCATCGCCGCGCGCGACCTGCGGGAATGTCTGCTGACGCAGTTGGACGTGCGTACTCAGCAGGCGGGCGAGTTGGCGGAGGGCATTCGACTGGCCGCAGCCGCAGCGGCCGATGAGGATGAGGAGAGCGAAGGCGATTTGAGGTTGAGCATTGCCGCTGCCGCTGAGAGTGATGCCGATTCGGTTGCCTCGGAGCGAATCCAGACTGAAGCCTGTGTCGTAATGGCGCTGGCGCGTCGCATCATCGACGAATTTTTGCCGAACCTGCTGAAGCGCGATATTCGTGAGCTGGCCCGATTTACCGGCAGTCCGCAGCCCAGAGTGCAACTGGCGATTGAGTCGATTCGCGGCCTCGATCCGAAACCTGGTCAGCGTTATAACCGGGAGCAGGTGAGATTGATTGAACCCGATGTCGCGTTCCAAAAACGTGACGACGACTACGTCATCCTGATCAACGACGAAGAGATGCCGACCCTGCGACTGAACCAGGGATATCGGCGAATGTTGAGCCAGGAAGGCACGGAACGGGAAGTTCGCGATTACGTGAAGGAAAGATACCGCTCCGCAATTCAGTTAATGCGCAACATCGAACAGCGGAAGAATACAATTGTTCGCACCTGCGAAGTGATCATTCGGCGTCAGCGGGAATTTCTGGAGGAAGGCGTCGACTCCTTAAAACCCATGATGATCAAAGATGTTGCGGAAGAGATTGGCGTGCACGCCTCCACAGTGAGCCGAGCGGTTGCCAACAAATATGTGCACACGCCACAGGGAGTGTTCGAGCTGCGGTTCTTTTTCTCTGAAGGCGTGAATGGGCCGGAAGGATCGGACACTCCGCTGTTGCTGTTGAAGCGTAAGGTGAAGAAGATGATTGAGCAAGAAGACTCCAGCAAGCCGTTGACGGATGATGCCATTGCGCACCTGCTGCAGTCGCAGGGAATTGCGGTGAACCGTCGCACGGTGGCGAAATACCGCGAAGACATGGGAATTCCCAGCACCCACCAGCGTCGCGTGCGCATCTGAATGAGTAGCTGAATCAACAGACCAGACTTGGGAGGGACGCGGATGGACTCCGAACTGACTGGAAGAAACGTGAAGGTCACGAAAAGCCTGAGGGCCATGGCAGACGAAAGCCTGGACCGAATTGAGAAGATTGTAGGCCGCGGCTCCAGTGCCCGCATCATTTTTCGTTCCCAGAAACATCTTTCCATCGCGGAAGTGACCGTGATTGCGCGCCAACATACCGTCGTGGGAGTGGCCGAGGCTCCCGACCTGACAATCGCTCTGCGTACTGCGCTCGAAAAGACAGAGAAGCAGGCGATTCGATGGCGGAAAAGCAAGATTGAGAAAAAGCGGCAGGCGAGGCCGATCAGCGCGGTTTTGCCGGGGCTTCCTGCGGAACCGATCACGCCCAAGGAACTGGCTGAGGTTGCCCGCAGAAACGGAAACGCGGCATCGCTGGGGAAGAGAAAACCTTCTGGAGTTCACATTGTTCCCGCGCCGGAGGCGATGGCGTTGCGGCCCATGACCATTGAAGAAGCGGTGAAAGAAGCGGAAGCGGGGGATCGCCAGGTATTTGTGTTTCGCGATTTGGCAGGCGATGTGAAAGTCCTGCATTGTGCGGGAGATGGATTGGTGCGACTGACGGAAGTTTCTTAACCGGGTTGCGCTGCGAGCGAGATTCTCTGTTTCTACGTTACGGTTGAACCGTACAATTTTGGCTCACCCTCTCTGTAAAGTGAAATGCTGATGCGGAGTGGAAGAGGACCGATGACGGGGACTGTAAAAAAGCGACAAGCTAAAAAAAAGCCCGCGGCGACGCGTGGGAAGAAGTCGCTGGCCGATGCAGAAGGATTGGGCGCGTCTCCGGCGCGGCACGCTCGAGGCACCGAAGCGAAACGGCCCCTCGCCGAGAACGAGCTTGTCATTGTTACCGGTATGTCGGGATCGGGAAAGCTTTCGGCGCTGAAAGCGTTCGAAGACCTGGGCTATTATTCTGTCGACAATCTGCCGATCGATCTGATCCCGGCGTTTGCCGATTTGATCCGCCAATCTCCCGAGACAAATCGCGCCGCACTGGTCATTGATGTGCGAGAGGGTTCCCACCTCGATCGCTTTCCGGCAATTCTGCGCAAGGTGCGGCAAACGACTTCCACGCGGCTGCTTTTTCTGGAGGCATCCGAGGAAGTGCTGCTGCGGCGGTTTTCCGAAACGCGACGGCCGCATCCGCTGGGTCGCATCGACACCATTCGACGCTCGATTCAATCGGAGCGCAAATTGCTGGAGCCGATACGCAACATTGCGGACGTATGCATCGACACGACGAATTTCAATGTGCATGAATTGCGTGCCCACATCAACGGACTGTTTCAACCGGAGAGCGGCGAGAAGAACCTTCTGATTTCGGCAATCAGCTTTGGCTACAAAAACGGTGTGCCGCAGGAAGCTGATTTGGTGTTCGATGTGCGCTTTCTGCCAAATCCGCATTTCATTCCGGAGTTTCGTCCGCTGACCGGCCAGGATGAGAAAGTGGTACGCTACATCAATCGCTTTCCGGAGACGAAGGAATTTATTCAGAAGGTCCACGACCTGCTGCTGTTTCTGTTGCCGCATTACGTGCAGGAAGGCAAAAGCTATCTGAGCGTGGCGTTCGGATGTACCGGCGGTCAGCATCGTTCGGTGATGATTGCGGAAAAAATACAGGCGCTGCTGCAGGCCGATGGCTACCAGGTGAAATGCCTGCATCGGGACATGCCGCGGTAGCTGAACAACATCTACATCAAGTGCACGGCATCGACGTCGACGGTGAGGTGACGTCGGGAAATTTCCGCGGCGTCTGCAAAGGCGAGCATCTGGCGTACGGCGGCAGCGAGTTGCTTGCGCGACGATGCTTTCAATATCAAATGAAAGCGATGGATGCGCTTTATGCGCGCAATTGGCGCGGCGGCGGGACCCAGTACGCGCACTCCGGGAAACGTCTGATGCTGAAACCAATTCCCAATTTGGATGGCCCACTGTGAGGCTTTCGCTGCGTCTGTGTGTTCAATCAAAATGTTCGTGAGCATGGCTGCGGGCGGGTAGTGCAGCAGGCGGCGATAGCGCAATTCCTGTTCAACAAAGCCGAGGTAATTGTGTTCGGCGGCGCAGCGGATCGCGTAGTGGTCCATGTGGTGCGTCTGCACCAGCACGCGACCGGGTAGTTCTCCACGACCGGCACGGCCGGCGACTTGCGTCAGCAGTTGAAAGACGCGTTCGGCGGAGCGGAAGTCGGGCAGACTGAGCGCTTGATCGACGCCTAGCACACCAACCAACGTGACCCCATGAATATCGTGGCCCTTGGCGATCATCTGCGTGCCCACCAGCAGATTGACTTCACCGCTATGAAGGCGGGCGAGAATGCGTTCGTAGTCGCGATGATGGCGCATGGTGTCGCGATCCATGCGGGCAATGCGAGCGTGCGGGAATAACTCCTGCAATCGCTCCTCACCCTGCTGCGAACCGACACCGAAAAAGTAGAGATGTTCGCTTTCGCACTTGGGGCAGTGCTTGGGAACGGTGCGTCGAAAGCCGCAGTAGTGGCATTCCATACGCTGGTGAACAGGCGACCGAGTTTCATCTTCCGCTGCGGATTTGTGATGGGTGAGGGCGATGGCGCAATTGTCGCATTCCAATTTTTCGCCGCAGGCGCGGCACATCACAACGAAGGAATAGCCGCGCCGGTTTAGCAGTAGCATGGCCTGCTCGCCGCGACCGAGCGTCGCTTCAATCTCCTCCGTCATGGCGCGGGAGATCAGGGCTTCCTGGCCGGTCTCGGCAAATTCCTGCCGCATGTCGATCAGGGAAACTTCCGGCAGTGGGCGATTGCCGACACGCTGTTTCAAGGAGAGCAAAGAATATTTACCGCGTTGGGCGTTGGCCCATGACTCGAGCGACGGAGTGGCGGAACCTAGGAGAACGGTGGCGCCGGCCAGTTTGGCGCGCATCACGGCAACATCGCGTGCATGATAGCGGGGCAGCTCGGCCTGCTTGTAGGACGTGTCGTGCTCCTCGTCGATGACGATTAGTGCCAGGTCGGCGATGGGCGCGAAGACAGCCGAGCGAGTGCCGACGACGACGTGGGCTTCGCCACGACGGATGCGGTGCCACTGCGCGGTGCGTTCTGCGCCGCTGAGCGCGGAATGCAACAGAGCCACTTGCTCGCCGAAGGTGGAGCGCAGTTGCGCCAGCATGGCCGGTGTCAGGCCGATTTCTGGAACCAGGAGCAAGCTCGAGAGGCCCGCATCGAGGGCACGGCGCATGGCGGCGATGTAGACGGCAGTTTTGCCGGAGCCGGTGACGCCGTGGAGCAGAAACGGCTGGAATTTTCTGGAGTGAACGCTGGCGGCAATTTGCAGCATGGTTTCTCGTTGCGCATCGTTCAGCATCGCTTCGACGGGCACCGGGGAGGACGGCAGATCGCGCGCGAGAGCGAAGCCGTCGAGGGCGTCGACGGCCGGCACTTCTTCGATACGCACCAATCCGCGCCGGATGAGTGTGCCCAGCGTCGATTCGGGAAGTGAAAGCTGGCGAATGTCTGAGGCGAGTAGGCGGCCACCAGTGCTGGCCAGCTCCGCTAACAGGCGCTGCTGATTTTCATTGAGTTTGGGGAGTCGCGCATCCGGAACCAGCACGGCAACGCGCACCGTGGTGCTCAATTCGCGCGGCGTCGCGGTCGATTCGCGTGTAATGAGGCGCTTGGCGACGAGCTGGTGCAGCAGAGCGGCGCTGGCGGAAGTATTGTTGCGCAGCGTGGCAGCACGAGATTGGCCATGCTCGGCAAGAAATGAGAGAACGGCGTACTCGGACTGATCGGCGGCATTCGATTCCATGGTTTGCTGCTGAGGAATCTCCAGGGCAGCTGTGCCGCGAGCGGCGAGAGAATAGGCAATTTCCTTACGGATTTCTGCGCCGAGGGGGAGCATGGTGCGCAGCACTTCGCCGAGAGGAGCGAGGTAATATTCGGCGATCCAGGAGCCGAGTTGCAGCAGGTGTTCGGAGAGCACCGGCTCCTGATCGAGGACACGGAGGATAGAGCGAATGGTTGCCGGAGAATTCTTTCCAGGTGAGGCGATGCTTTCGTTTGCAGGCGCGCGGTCGTGCAAAGCGACAACGACCCCCTGGAGTTGCTCGCGCCGGAAGGGAACGAGAACGCGGCCGCCTACAACTGGTTCGTCACGTTCGATCGAATAGGTAAAGACGCGGTCCACGGGGACAGGCAGCGCGACGTCACAAAAAAGCGGCATAAGGAATGTTTACACGAGGGAGGGGAAGCGGCCCGGGACAGCCCGGAAATCGTCGCCGGCGTGCAAGGATCCTAAATCGCAAGAACCTTTGCCAACGCCGGGGATGACGGTGCGACGTCCGGAGGTATTAGTGCGAGGCGACGAGGAATTCGTCGAAATGCGCGAGAGTGCGCTGCTGCGCCAGTTTTGCAGCCGCCTCGTTGTAGCTGGCGTCCACATCCCGATTGAACGCGTGACCGGCGCCTGGATAGGTGAAGACGGAGAAGCCTGGATATTCATGACGCACTTCTTCGACCACGGTTTGCGGAATGTGATTGTCATCGAGCCCGAAGTGAAAAATGGCCGGGCATGAAAATCGCTCGTGGATGTAGTTCTGAATTCCGCCGGGATAATAGGAGACAGTGGCGTCGGGATGGAGGCGAGTGTTGCTCACCCAGGCCATCGTACCTCCCCAGCAGAAGCCGACGACGCCCACTTTGCGCGCGCCGTGCTCGCGAAGATACTGGATGGCCGCGGCAATGTCCGCCAACGTTTGATCGAGCGGAATACGCTGGACAAGCTGCATCCCCTGCCTGGCTTCCTCGGGCCCGTAATCTAGCTCGAGGTCGCGCTGAGCGCGGTCAAACAGTGCCGGCGCGATAGCCAGATAGCCGGCGCGGGCAAAGCGATCCGCGACAGAACGGATATGCGCGTTGACGCCGAAAATTTCCTGCAGGACGACAACGCCAGCTTTGGGCTCGCCGCTGGGCTGGGCGATATAGGCGTCAAACTTGTGGCCATCGGAGGCTTGCAATTGTGTGTGTTGCGGCATTTCTAATCTCCTCTTTGTAATGGGTAGGATGCAATCTACATGAGTGCGCATGCAGCTGCGTCGGTCTTCATTCCTGGGTGCGTTTTGGAGGTGTCAGATTGAGATATTTCATGGCGAGCTGCAGATCTTTCCATGTTTCGGCCTTCTGTCGGGGATCACGCAGAAGGTACGCCGGATGGTAGGTGACGATGAGCTTGGTCCCCATACAATCATGCATCTTTCCACGCAGCACAGACAGCGCCGCTTTGGAGCCAAGAAGGTACGTGGCGGCGGTCGATCCTAATGCGACGATCAGTTTGGGACGGATAACTCCGATTTGCTGAAATAGAAACTGGGTGCAGGTATTGGCTTCTGCCGGATCGGGCACGCGATTTTTCGGCGGCCTGCACTTGACGATGTTTGCGATGTAGACCCGCTGGCGATCGAGACCCATGGCCGCGATCATGTTGTTCAGCAACTGACCGGCACGGCCGACGAAGGGGATGCCCTGCACATCTTCATCGGCGCCGGGGCCTTCGCCGACGAACAGCAATTCGGCATTGGGGTCGCCGTCGCCGAAGACAATTTTGTTGCGACCTTCAAATGCGAGTTGGCAGCGGGTGCAATCTCCAATTTCCTGGCGGATGGCTTCGAGCGCAGCGGCGCGGGCCTGGGGTGCGATGGATGGCGAGGAAAAATCGATGGCTGTCGGAGCTACGAGAAGGCTGGATTTTGGCGGCATGATGGGCAGGGGCTCGGCGACGATGGGATTGGGTGTTGGAGTGGGCTCGGGCAATGAGGAGAGCGGCTCGATGATTGAAGGAGACGCATCTTCGGCACCGCGATAGAAATCCACGCCGCCCATTTCTCTGCAATAGGTCAGGACCGTGGCGAGTTGCTGGCGTTGTTCTGGAGAGAGGGCTGTTTTCATCGACGGTGCATCAGTGTGAGAGAAGAATTATCGCTTGGCGAGGACGGAAACAGCATTCATTTCGGCGACTATCTGGCGCGGTCGACGCAACTGCTGTACTTCATCGAAAATGCGATCCGCAAGCAGCCGCTTCGACATTTCCGGTAGCTCATGGGCGGCGTTTGGGGTTAGGAAGGTGACGGCGTTGCGATCCGAGTCGAAGCCAATCTGCGGGCGGGCGACGTCGTTCAGCACGATTGCGTCGACGCCTTTGCGGGCCAACTTATCCCGCGCATGTTCGAGAGGGTTTTCTGTTTCCGCCGCGAATCCGATGACCAGGGTTCCGGGCTGACGAACTTGCATGACCTCCGCCAGGATGTCTGACGTGGGTTCAAGTTCGATGGTGATGGGGCCGGTGCGCTTGATTTTCTGTTCTGCACGCAGGCGTGGCCGGTAATCGGCAACGGCTGCTGCCTTCATGACCAGCGTGGCCTTGGGGAGATGTTTCAAGACGGCCTGGCGCATCTCCTCTGCGGTGGTAACGGAGACAAATTCGCATCCGGCGGGCGCAACCAGGCGCGTGGGTGCGCTGACCAGAATGACGCGTGCGCCGCGCTGCCGTGCTGCTTCGGCGAGTGCGTATCCCATTTTTCCGCTGGACCGATTGCCGATGAAACGAACCGGGTCGACAGGCTCGCGGGTGCCGCCCGCGGTGACAAGAACGGTTTCGCTGGTCATGTCGTGACGGCGATGGAGCACGTCCAGAATGGTTCGCACCAGGTCCTCCGTCTTCGCCAGGCGACCTTCGCCGAGCATGCCGCAGGCGAGGTAGCCGCTATCCGGGGAAACAATGGTGGCCCCGCGAAGGCGTAGAGTTTCCAGATTGGCCTGCGTGGCCGGGTGCTCCCACATCTGTACGTTCATCGCAGGCGCCAAAATCAGGGGGGCGGGCATTGCGAGGGCCATGGTAGTCAGAAAATCGTCGGCCATGCCGTGCGCCAGGCGAGCAAGAATATCCGCAGTCGCCGGCGCGATAATCAGGGCCTGCGTCGACTGCGCTTCCGAAATATGTTCAATGGCGGAGTTGGCGTTGGGAACCTGGCCGTCGCTGTCCCACAGGCCAGTGATGACGCGATGACCGGTCAGCCCAGCGAATGTCAACGGGGTAATGAATTGCTGCGCCGCCGCAGTCATCACGACATGCACATCGAGCGCCTGCTGTTGCAACGCTCGCACGAGTTCTGCTGCTTTATAGGCAGCAATTCCTCCGGTAACGCCGACCGTGACCTTCATGGGGTGATTGTAACCCGGGTATCCGATTGATTGCCGATTTCGTTCTGAGGCGCGACATTCGCGGCCGGAGACAGCCAAGGCGAAGGTATTCCGGAGCCCTAAGATTCAATTCGACGCGAGCGACAGGGAGCGACTACCTTGACCGGAGTCAGAAAGGAAAAGGTATCGCTGGTTCTGCTTTATGTGTGCAAGATCGGCGTGTACCCGGCAGGCAATCCCAGCTCTTTCCGGGACGGTCCTTCGGGAACAATGTAGCTGATGAGTCCAGCCTGCAGTTCGTCTTGCGCAATGCGGGTTGCTTTGGTGGAGCGGTTGGGGACCATCGGGCTGGATCCAGACTGTAACTGGCGAGCGCGACGGGCGGCTACGTGGACTGCCCGGTACTTACTTTCTTTCACTGCAAGTTCTTCCATGGTGCGACCTCCGGCAATGTGGGGAAACTGATTGCTGGTTCAAAACCAATTCCGGGACTGCGATTGATTGACTTCAGCTTACAGCGATAAACCGAAAGACGCTAGCACAGGCTGCAGGCGGGTAGCTGAATTTTGCAACAGGCATTGCTCGGCTAATTTTTTGTAGCGGGGTAGCTCCGAGATCGGCGACTGGTCGTCGTTATATTCGGGATGCGCTGAACTCCGCTCTGCAATTACGATCGCGCTCAATTCTTCCGAGGCCCGCTCCAGCACGTCGTTCACGAGGACATAGCGATACTCGTGATACTTTTCAATCTCGTGGCGCGCGGTGTCGAGACGTTTCTGGACGACCGATTCTTCTACTCCGCCTTCAGCGCGACTGCGATTCCGAAGTCGCCGTTCCAGCACGTCGGGATTAGGAGGGAGAATAAAGATGGTAATGGCCTGGGGCATATTTTGCCGAACCTGCGCGGCGCCCTGAACGTCGATGTCGAGCAACAAGTCGTTGCCGCGCGCGGCCGCCTCGGCTAGACTGGCGCGATTGGTACCGTAAAAGTTACCGAAGACGTCTGCGTATTCCAGAAATTCATTGGTCGCAATCATCCGCTGAAACTCCAGGCGATGGATGAAGTGATATTCGCGGCCTTCCTGCTCTGAACCGCGCGGGGCGCGCGTGGTGTAGGAGACAGAAAAATCAAGATTGGGCACCATGGAGCGCAACTGGCTAACCAGCGTGGATTTTCCTGAGCCGGAGGGTGCGGAAAGAATAAATAAAAGTCCTGCCACCTGCAGGAGTCTCCTGAACTTGAAACGGAATTGTTTCCTTCAGACTACTCGAGATTCTGTACCTGCTCGCGAGCCTTTTCGATTTCGGACTTCATGGCCAGACCCAACTCTGTAATGCGTAGGCTGCGGGCTGCGATGCTGCCAGTCTTCGACAGCGTGGTGTTGGCTTCGCGGGTCATTTCCTGCAGCATGAAATCGAGCTTCTTGCCCAATTCCCCGCCTTGATTGAGAAGCCGGCGGAACTGATCGATGTGGGCGCGGAGGCGTGCCAACTCTTCTTCAATATCGCTACGTTCGGCCAGCAATGCGGCTTCCTGCAAGATGCGATCGCGATCGAGAATGAACGCATCGCCGAGGAGCTCGCGCATTTTCAGGTCGAGTCGCTCGGTCTGCGCTTGTTGCATTCCGGCACGCAGAGAGGAAAGCTCGTCGACATGTTCCTGCAGCCGCGACAGAGTCCGCTCCAACGCTTCGGCCAGTATTTGGCCCTCCTGCGCACGCATGGCATTCAAGCTTTCCATGGCGGGTTGCAGCGCGGCCGCCGCTGCCAGTTCAATCTGGGTTTGCTCGGTTTCTTCCGCGCGAGGGGCTTCCATGGACCAAACTCCTGGGAGCCGAAGGGCGCAGTTCAGATCTGGCTGCACGCCTCGCAATTTGTGTTCACTGCTGGCTGCGCGAAAGGCCTCAATATATGCCTTGACGACGGCTGGGTTGTACTGCGGCGCGGGAACGGTGCTCTCTCGCTGTAGCGAAAGGCGCACTTCAATGTGACCGCGAACCACATGTTCCTTGATGGTTTTTCGCCAGAGAATTTCCAAAGCGTCCATGCCGTTCGGCAGGTAGAACTGCAAATCGAGATAGCGATGATTGACGCTTTTCAACGTCACGACGAAGGTGGTGTTTGCGGCAGCGACGCCGGTCAGGCGGGCAAAACCAGTCATAGAACGAATTGGCAATTGACTCATGAGTGATTCCTGGCTGCGACGGCAGCTTCTGAGATATCGAAGAATTGCAGCTGATGCAATTTTTGAAATGTGGGAGAACTTGTGAGCAGTTCCTCATAGGTACCGATGGCGGTGATCGAGCCCTCTTCCAGAACTGCAATCCGGGTGGCACGGCGGACGGTGGAGAGGCGATGGGCGATGACGAAGACGGTACGATGTTGCATCAGGTTCGCGAGAGCAGCCTGCACCAGAGATTCACTTTGAGCGTCCAGGGCGGAGGTGGCCTCGTCCAAAATCAAGATGGGCGCGTCTTTCAGCAGGGCACGCGCGATAGCCAGACGCTGACGCTCGCCGCCGGACATGCGAAAACCCTTTTCTCCGATGATGGTGTCGTATCCTTCCGGCATTTGCTCAATAAATTCGTGCGCCAGAGCGGCCTTGGCGGCGTCGATGATCTTCTGCTTGGGAACGTCCGGCTGCCCGTACGCAATGTTGTTGCGCACGGTGTCGTTGAACAGGATGGTTTCCTGGGTCACCTTGGCGATCAGGGTGCGCAGAGAGTGGAGGCTGACGTCGCGCAGGTCATGGCCATCGATCATGATGGCGCCACTTGTGACATCGAAAAAGCGAGGAATCAAGTTGACGAGGGTGGTCTTTCCGGCGCCGCTGGGACCGACGATCGCGATCACTTCCCCACGGTGCGCGGTCAGATTGATGTCGCGCAGAACTTGCTTCTGGCCGTCTTCGTCTGAATAGCAGAAGTTGACGTGGCTGAAGGAAAAGGTCTTCTTGAAGGCTTTCAGCTGGACGGGACGGGGTTTCTCGCGGACGTCGTCCTGGGCATCGATGAAGTTAAAGATGGAAGAAGATGCTCCCAAAGCCTGTTGGAAATTGTTATAGAAGAGCGCGAATTTTCGCACCGGATCGTAGAGCTTGAACACCGCAATGATGAAAGCGATGAAGGCGCCCTCTGTCATGGCGTGCTGCTGAATGCGAATCCGGCCGAGCAATAGGAGTAACGCGATGGCGATGGCGCCGATCAGGTCCATCAAGGGCGAACTGATGGCCTGAGCGCTGACTGATCGGAGGTTGGCGCGGAACAGACGGCGGGCCGCGGTGCGGAAGCGGATCAGTTCCCACACTTCCATATTGAAGGCTTTGACGATGCGGTTGCCGGTGACGGTTTCATGCAGAATGTTTTGAATCTCCGCCAGCTTGTCCTGTCCACTCCGTGTGGTAGTGCGAACGCTGCGCCCGATGCGGCGTGCCGACGACATGACGACCGGGACAAAGAGCAGCAGCACCCAGGCCAGCTTACCTCCATACAGAATGACGACGGCGATGAGAAACAGGAAGGTGAATAATTGCTGCAGAAAATCCGACATGACCGTCGACATGGCGAACTGCACTCTTTCGACGTCGTTGATCAACGTAGACAAGATGGTTCCAGTGGAGTGCTTCTGGAAGAAGGAGACCGAACGGCGCAGGATGCTTTCGTAGAGATCATTGCGCAGGTCGGTGATCAGGCCATACCCGGCAAAGTTGGATAGATAGGTTCCAAGGTAATCGCAGAGACTCTTGACGACGGTGGCCGCGACCAATGCGAAAGCGACCATCGTCCACGCGTTATGGAAATGGCCAGGAACCAGTTGTTCCAGGTTCAACTGGACCACACGCTGGCGCACGACAAAGTGAAACAGCGGCAAGTGTGGGGTGATATCTCCAGGCTTTAGCACCTGATCGAAGATCGGTTTAATCAGCAGGATTCGAAACGCGTCGAGCAGGCCAACCATCGCCATCAGCAGAACAGAGACGAGCGCCTGCAAAGAATACGGACGCACATACGCGAGCAAACGGAGGTAAAACTTCATGCACGCGCCCCTTGGATGGCTGAATCAGACAGTCGATATTGCGCAGCGACCTCGTAGATGGACGATGGGATCACCGTGTTCGATGCGTGGATCGGCTGCGGTTTCATTTGTCGCTGCGGCACGCCCATGATTGTAGAAGAAAGGTAGCATTCTGCGGGTTTCATAGGACGCTGGACGATGAAATCGACCAATGGCGTGCCGATTCCGTGAGGTCTTTGGCTGAGTATTTGGAATCTGAAGAATCCCAGGTCTCAAAACCGAAACCTGGTGCGCCCGCTGTAAATACAAAAACATGCGGTCATAGACCAGAGCGATGCTTAGTCCAGCAGGTGCAATTCTTTGCCCGGCTTGAAGCGGACTGCGCGGCCGGGAGCGATCGGCACCTCGGCGCCAGTGCGGGGATTGCGTCCGATGCCGGTTTTGCGAGGCTTTACGCTGAAGACGCCAAATCCCCGCAGCTCGATGCGATCGCCGGCGGCGAGAGCATTCTTCATGCTCAGGAAGACGGTATCTACGGCGGCTTCGGCCTTGACCCGCGGTAAGCCGGTGCGTTCAGCAACTTTATGTACCACGTCTTGTTTGATCAATTGAATGACTCCTTTCAGACTGTTGGATGCCCGCAAAGTTGCGTAACTCCATGCTAGGTTCGACTTTTCGTGATTGTCAATGGAGCGGCACTCTCGTACACTCGCCCTAAAGCCAACTATTTTGCGGGGCCGT
>JAJXZK010000357.1 GCA_021780095.1 Acidobacteriota bacterium
TGTGTGATCTCCAGCATTTTCTGGATTGCGTGCCGTTCCGCCTCCCAAGCAGCGCGTCGGCCGACTTCCAGCAGTGACAAGTCGGAAGTGTCTGGATTTCCGCTGGCCGCAACCGCTGGCAGGTGGCCTGCGATGGGTTGATCGTGCAAAGACGGGGCGGCCTCGGCGCGGCCATGGCTAGCGAGCTCGCGAAAAATCTGGGTTTCGCTGCCAACGATCACAAACCGCTTGCACAGATTCTCCAGTTCGCGAATGTTGCCGGGCCAGTCGTATTGCGTCATACGCTGGGCCGTTTCGGGGCTAAATCGCCGGAGCGGGCGGCCATATTGGATGGCATACTTCCGCAACAGGTAATCGGTGAGCACGGGAATCTCATCGCGGCGCTCGCGCAACGGCGGCAGGAAGATGGTGACCACGTTGATGCGGTACAGCAGGTCTTCGCGGAATAGCCCGTCGCGAACCCTCTCTTCCAGCAGTTTGTTGGTGGCACATACTACACGTACGTCGACGGCAACATCGCGTTTGGCACCCAGGCGGGAAAACGTGCCATCCTGCAACACGTGCAGCAGCTTGGCCTGCAGCATTGGGTGCATCTCGGCGATCTCATCCAGAAAAAGCGTGCCGTGGTTTGCCAATTCGAACTTGCCGGGCTTATCTCGGGTGGCGCCAGTAAACGCGCCGGCTTCGTAGCCGAACAGCTCGCTCTCCAGCAGGTCGTGCGGAATGGCCGCGCAATTCACCTTGATGAACGGCTTTTGCCGACGGCGCGAATATTCGAATAGCAGGCGCGCTATGACTTCTTTTCCCACTCCGCTTTCGCCGCGAATCAGTACGGCGACATCGGTGCCCGCCACTTTCTCGACAGTGTTGCGAATCTCCGCCATGCGCGGATTGGCGCCGACCATCGCCGGTGGCGGCAACAGGGGCATGGAGGGATCGACCTCTTCGCCGTCCTCGATCACCGGACCCACGGTGGTGGCGGCCGCGCCGGCATCGTCTCCGCGCGGCTGGGCCATCGCGGTGACTGGAACTGGAAGGCGCTCCAGGACGCCCTGCGCCCGTTCCACCATGGAGACCGGATCCAAAGGGAGTGTCCACACGTCTTCCGCGCCCAGGCGAGAGATGCTGAACGTAATTTTTTCGGTGGGCCGGAACAATACCACGACGACAGGCAAGTAAGGATGCCGTGCTCGTACCTGCTCCAGCAGGCTGCCGTCCTGATCCAGTTCTAAAACCAGCAGGTTTGGCGTTCGCCCCCGTAACTGCTCCAGCAGGTGTTCCGCAGAGCGCACCTGGACCTGCGACACCGTTGCACCGGCCTGCATCAGCACTTGCGCCAACGATGCGGAATGCGCCGTATCCAAAACGGCGAGTAGAACCTGGACCTGGGTAACAGCCATGAAGAGATAATTTGATTTTAGACGTTTTCTGCGCTTCCTCTGGAAGATTCAGATGCATGAATACAGGCGCGCAGTTCTCTGACCGTACCAAAGAGAGCTCGCGCGACGCTCACATCCAGCGTTCGAGATGATGTAGCACGAAGCCGATGCCGAAGCCGGTAAGCGGATTGAACTCGCCGACATGGATTTCGCCCCTGGTTTCGCTGTCGTCTTGACCTACCGGAATGGTGACGTGCGAGGAGTCGGCTCCCGTGAAGCGTGTGCCTCTGTTCCGCAGATGTACGGATGCAGGATGATTGCGGTTCCAGGCGCGATCCGGGATGGAAACAGAAAATCCCGCCTGCTTCCATGCGGTGATCGCCTGCTGCAGATCGCCTTGAAAGCTCCATAGGGCATGGAGCCGTTGTGGACGAGGTCCGTGATCGAAAAAAGTGAACTGAAAGCCTTGGCAGAGCCGCCTCGTTTGCCGAATCACGGTGGCGTCTGAACCCTGCAGCCATCGCCCGATGACATCCACGGAGCCGTCGTTGAAGATCATGTGGGTGCCGTCGAAGAATGCAGAATAGCGATGACCGTCGTCGTCGAGAAACACCGCGTCCACGTACGACGGTGTCGAGTGAACAGGCAAATCCTGCGGGCGTAACAGGCGGCGCTGTCCCGAGTTGGACGCGATTTCAAAGGACATGCAAAGCGGAAGATTGCAACTCCCGCGGTCAGCTTAGCACTAGTACTGGTATGCGGTGTCCAGCGCGAATCCTGTCGGGGTCGATGTTGTTCCTTCGGCGATCTTTTGATGCTTGCGGGGTGCTCCGCTGTAAAAATCGAGTGAACTGGGGAAGTTAGCCGCGCGGGCGTTTTCCGCAATTCCGATCCCGCAGCCTGACGGCGTTTTGGATACCAATAGGCCGCATGGTCTCGATCGTGGTTGAACGTGGAAACGCCGACGGGTCCGCAGCATGTACATCTGGTCGCTGCCCAGGGCAATGGCGGACAGAGAATCTACCTGGTACCGCAATCTGAACTGGTCGCCGTTTTTCCTGGCGGAGCCTACAACGTGGATGGCACGCCCCCCAACTTCATCATGCTGAAGATCATTTACCGGTGGCGATAGCGGGGAGTTACAAAAGAAATCGCCTTCCCGGCCAGAATGAGCGAGGCGCACCTGGTCCCAGGCTAGTTGCGAGCGGGAGTATGCAGCATCTCGGTGACGGTGTCATGCAGGCGTTCCGAAAACGCCACGTGAGACTCGTCCGGCTGCTGTTGCAGCGGCTGGCCGATGCGCACTTCGAGTCCGGGGGGACGCAATCGCGAGAAGCCTTTTCGCTGTGCAGCCGCCCACAATCCAATCAGTGCGATTGGCACCACCTGGGTGTGAGATTCCTGTGCCAGTAAGCTGATACCGGTTTGGAACGGCTGGAGTTCGCCATTCAACGTGCGCTGCCCTTCAGGAAACACCAGCACGTTGTAGCCGCGGTCGAGTGCTTCTCCGGCGTGAGCGAAGCTACGGCGCAGGCCCGCGCCCGCCGGCAGCGGGAAAACATTCAGGAGCGCTGTCACCAGGAAGGCCTGCATAGGCGCGAACCATCGCAGCGGTCCCGCTCCGACGCCAGCCGCATCCCGTCGCTGCTGCCAGGCCCTAAGCAACTCGGCGGACATTGCCACAGCCATATGCGCGCGGATGCGATGCGGAAGGGCGTAGAGCACCAGCGGAACATCCATCGCCGTAACATGATTGGCGATGTAAATCGAAGGCTGCGTCGGTTCGCCGCGCAAGACGTTGTGATCGCGCCGGACGCGAGGATGGGCGAGCAGCCACGCAAGCGGACGCAGTTTGCATTCAATGAAAAGCATGCGCAGGAATTGCACGGGTACGCTCCACGGCCAATGCGGGTACTCAGTGGCGGATGATCCCACGTTAGTTTCGCGAGCGTGGGGCACCCGAGTGATCTCGCTGCGGACGTCGGCCGTATGATCACCCGAGTCTTCCGTCCGGGGCTCGGAGACACGAATCAGGCGTCGCAAATCCGCGAGGGTTCGAGCGCCGGCCACAGCCGCATCACTGATGGAGACGCCGAACTGCTCCTCCATTGCCATCGTCAGTTGCATGCGGCCCAAGCTATCGAGATGGAGATCACTGGCGAGTTCGGCCGAATCGTCGAGTGCCTCGAATCCTTGCCCCGTGACCTGCTGCAGCAGGCGCAGCAGTGGATCCTGGCTGACGGTGAGCCTCGATGAAGTCTTCTCGTCGCGAAGCTGCAGCACGACCCATGCGGCCACATCGCGGCGCAATAACTTTCCCATGGTGTTGCGCGGGAATTCATTCGCGGGCCAACGAAGGATGTTGCGAATCTGCTGAAACTCCTGCAGCTCACGATTGGAGTTGGAAAGTATTTGTGTCAGGTTGGCATTCTCCGCGCGAACCTGCAGGATCACGACGGCGACTGGCTCGGGACCCCGCGGTGATTCCCATCCAACGACCACGCAGTCGCGCACTTCCGGCTGTGCCTGCACCGCCCGCTCCAAATCCTCGGGATGAATATTCATCCCTGAAGCGGCGACGATCACATCGCTCTTACGGCCAAGGAAACGCATCTCTCCGGAAGCGTCGACTGCACCCAGGTCGCCGGTGTGCAGCCACTCGCCGCTGCGCGGTTCGATCCCGCCGTTGCGCCATGTTCCTGCGGCCAGCATGGGTCCGCGCACCAGTATTTCGCCGTCTTCGGCTAATCGCACTTCACGACCCGCCAGCGGCTTGCCGATGCTGCCGCGGGTCGGATGCATGGGATGGTTCAGCGTCGCCAGCGCTGTTGTTTCCGTCATGCCATAACCCTGCACCAGCACAAAGCCAAGCGCATTCCAGAATTGTTCTACCTCTGCCGGCAGCGAAGCGCCGCCGGAAACGAAGGCCCAGAATTTAAATCCGAAGCGGCGATGGACGTCACGCATGTGCCACCATTTTTTCCAGACGCGGTCCTTCCGGATTGCATCGAGTCGGCTCTGCAGGCGGGGGTCGCTGGAGAGCAAATGAACGCGCAGCAATTCCAGCACCCGGGGGACCACGGCCGCCACGGAGATGCGCTCGCGGTGGATTCGCTGCATCACGTGGCTGGCGACCAGGTTGTCTTCATAATGCACCTGTGCGGCCAGCAGCGGTGGAACCCAGAGGCCCATAAACTGGCCGAAGACGTGGCTCAAGGGTAAGGTATGCAGAAATCGCAACGGATGCACCCAGCGCTCATAGCGGAGATATTTCTTGATCTCGCGTTCCAGAACTTCCACGCTGGACAAAACATTGCCGTGAGTATGGACGACCCCTTTCGGGGTCGACGTGGTTCCTGAAGTAAAAAGAATTTGCAGCGGTGTCTCAGGGTTGAGCGAGGGGTCAGGTTCAAGCATGGGCGAGCACGGCAGTGTGGAAGAGAGATCTTCGAAGGAGATTCTCGCGACGGATGCCGGCGTTGATTCTTGCGACACACTTTGTAGATGTTCCTGATCGGCCACGATCAGCCGCGGAGTGACATCCGCGAGCACGCGGGTCGCAAAGTCGACACTGCCGGCTGCATCCAGCGGGACCGCAATCACGCCCCGCAGCACGCAGCCGAAAAACGCTGCGACCCACTCGGCGGAGTTCTCGCCCCAAAGGAGAATGCGTTCGCCGGGTACGATGCCGCGATCTGCGAGCATGCGAGAGAAGCGTCCCGCCAGCGTGGCCAGTTCGGCATACGTGGTGGCGACACGGCGATTGCCGCGATAGCTGACGATGGCGATCTGTTTGCCGTGCCGCTCGAAATCACTGACGAGAGTGGCGAGATGCTTTCGCATGATAATTATGGATGGCGAATTACCTGGAGCCATTCTTAAGAGGAGGGCCCGATCTTGTAGGCAGCGCCGTCCGAAACCGCGCGCACTCTCACGCGATCGACACGGCGATGCGAAGCCTCAAGCACTTCCAGCCGCAGACCTGCCAGTTCAATCACTTCTCCGGGAAACGGAATATGACCCGCCTCTTCTGTCACCAGTCCGCCGACCGTGGTCGACTCGTAGTCCTCGGTCAGAGGCAACGAAACCGAGTCGTCGAACAGTTCTTCCATCTGACTCAGCTCAAAACTTCCGGGCAAGATGTAAGACCCATCCGGCTGCGGTTGCGCGATTTCCTCGGCGACCGCAGTTTCATGCTCGTCACTGATGGCGCCTACAATTTCTTCTACGATGTCTTCAATAGTGACCAGCCCGGCGAGGCCGCCATATTCATCAATGACGAGCGCCATGTGCTGCTTATCGCGCTGCATTTCTCGCAGCAAGGACTGAATATTTTTCGTCTCCGGTGTAAACATGGCGGGCCGCGCAATGGAGCCGACGGTCACACCGGCCGCATCGACGTCGGAGATGTGCAGCAGATCGTGCATGAACGCGATTCCCACCACGTCGTCCAGGTTGCTGCGGTACACGGGCACGCGAGAATACGCATGGGCCCGCAGCTGCTC
>JAJXZK010000266.1 GCA_021780095.1 Acidobacteriota bacterium
ACCCTGACATCCAAATGTATGTGTAACCAATAGGAGCTGAGTTCCGCATGCCGGAGGAAAATGTTGATGTATTAATTGTTGGCTCAGGTCACTCCGGAGGCATGGTTGCCAAGGTCCTGACGGAAAAAGGCATCTCCTGCGTGATGCTGAATGCCGGACCCATCGTCGACTTTCAAAAAGACCGCGAACTGAAACCCGCGTATGAACTGCCCTATCGCGGCTTTAAAATGCCTGGGCGACTGCCGCACGTTTTTCAGGCGAACGAGTTTAACGCCAACACCTGGGTAGATGAGAAAGAAGTACCTTACACATTCAATCAGGACGAGCCATACAACTGGGTGCGCGTTCGACTGTTCGGCGGGCGTTCGCTGTTCTGGTCCCGTCAATCCTTTCGTCTCAGCAATTATGAATTCAAAGCCAAAGATCACGATGGGTTCGGGACAAACTGGCCCATCGATCTATCGGACCTGGCTCCTTACTACTCTCGCGTAGAAGGGATCTTCCGGGTCAGCGGACATCCGGATGGGCTGCCGCAATATCCGGACGGTAATTTTGTTGTCGATGACTCACCGTGGTCAGGATCGATGCAGCGATTTATTGCCGCGGGGAAAAAACTGAATGTTCCGGTGTGCAAAGCACGCAGCGCCGTGGGCCGCGACGGGCTGGCCAGTTCCATCAACCTGCTGCTGCCGGATGCGTTCGCTACCGGGAAGCTGACGGCTGTACCCAATGTGGTGGTGCGCGAAATCACCGTCGACAAAAATACTGGGCTCGCTAACGGCGCCCACTTCGTCGATCGCCATTCGCGACGCGAGATGTCGGTCAAGGCGAGGGTTGTCGTGCTGGCAGCGGGATGCCTGGAGAGCACGCGACTGCTGCTGAATTCTAAACTCGCAAATTCCAGCGGAGTTCTCGGGCATTACTTGATCGATAACGTCTACGGTCCAGGAGTGGTCTGTTCTGTACCCGAAGCGCGCGACGGCAAAGCGCCGCCGGATTTGATGGGAGGCGATGCACTGATTCCGCGTTTCCGCAACATCTCCGTCAAATCGCCAAATTTCATTGGAGGCTACGCGCTGAACCTATGGAGCAGCGATCGCGGAATGGACCCGAGAAACTTTGCGGATTACGGCACCGAGTTGCAAAAGAAGCTGGACAGCTACTACGGCAGCGGCTTTCACATGAGCATGATGGGCCAGGTTCTCTCCCGTTATCAGAACCATGTCAGCATCGACAAGAGTGTCGTGGATGCCTGGAATATTCCGGTGTTGCACATTGATGCAAAGTACACCGACAACGAATTCAACATGGCGCGTGACGCCGTCGATACAGGCGTGGCCATGGCCGAAGCAGCCGGCTTTGAGGTGCTCTCGAAAAATTACGAACCCAACCCGCCCGGCTACAGTATTCACGAGCTGGGTACGTGTCGCATGGGCGACGATGCCAAAACAAGCGTGCTGAACAAGTGGAATCAGAGCCACGACATCAAAAACCTGTTCGTCGTGGATGGCAGCAGCTTTGTCGGCACTGGATGGCAAAACCCGACGATGACGATCCTGGCGCTTGCCATGCGCGCAGCCGAGCATATGTCCGAGCAGATGCGACAAGGGAACATTGGATGATGAAGTCCTGGAGGCTACTTTCGTTGCTGGTGTTATTTGCCCTATGCGTACCGTCGCACAACAGCACACCCGCTGAGGCGGTCGCGGCGGCACAAAATTCAGCAGGGACGATAACAAATTCGTCGACGCAAAACAATGCCGCCAGCTACAGCAACACGACGGCGCAAGATAAAACATCGTCGCAGACCGAACCATTACGCGGGCCGGAGCAGCCAGTTCCCTTCAGTCACAAGCAACATGCAGGCACGCAGAAAATGCCCTGCCAATACTGCCATACTCTGTCGCGCTCCGGCGAAACCTTGATGATTCCGCGAGCTTCCTTCTGCATGCAATGCCACCAGACCATCGCCACCGACGATCCTGGCGTGCAGAAACTGGCAGAGTATGCCAAAACCGATCGCACCATTCCGTGGGTACGAATTTATGAATTGCCTTCTTTCGTGAGCTTCAGCCACAAAGTTCATTTGGAACATGGCGCCACCTGCGAGGAGTGCCATGGGCCCGTGGCGCAGCGAATCCGGCTTTACAAGGAGTCCGACATCTCCATGGCGACCTGCGTCAACTGTCACCGCGAAAAGCAGGCCAGCATCGACTGCAGCACTTGTCATATGCTGGAGCAGTGATGAATACAGAAAGAAATGGATCCTGTCCGTGCTACGGCGCGCAACGATTCAGAACCCAATCCATAAGGAGATACCGTGAGATCCATGACTCGATTGCTTTGTTTGGCTGCAATAATTTGCCTGCTATCTGCCGCAGCCCATGCACAAAACGAGGGAGCGACGCTGTTCCAAACCAACTGCCAGATGTGTCACGGTGCGGATGGAAAGGCCTCGACGCCAACGGGGCAGGCCCTGAAAGCTGCCAACCTTCACGGTCCACAGATCGTAAAGATGAGTAATGCAGCGCTGGCCAGCGTGATCACCAAAGGCAAGAAAAACATGCCTGCCTTCGGCACCCAACTGACGCCGCCCCAGATTGGAAGGCTAGTTTCTTTTATTCGCACACTGCAAAAGCAATAGCTAATTGCGGAGTTGCTCCGCGATTTCACCCAGAAGAAGAAAGGCGAATGACCATGGAATCAAGAAGAGATTTTTTGAAAACCGGCACCGCCGCGCTGCTGTACGGTTCAACGTTGCTGCGTGACTCTGCATTGAATGCGGAAGACAAGACGAAACACCTGAACCTGCCGCTGGGGATTCAGCTCTATTCGGTGCGCGACCAACTCCCGACAGATTATGAAGGCACACTGAAGCAGCTTGCCGCTCTTGGCTACCGCGAGGTAGAAGCGGCGGGGTTCTACAATCACAGCGCAAGCCAGGTGAAGCAAGCCCTGCAACAGGCGGGCCTTCACTGCGTGAGCGCGCATTATTCTTACGACGCGCTGAACGGCCACATCGATGAGATTGTTGAATTCATGAAGGTAATTGGCAGCCGATACATTATTTGTTCTTATCCGGGGCACCATGGCGGCCACGGTCCAACGTTCACGCTGGATGAGTGGCGTTGGAATGCGGGGGAGTTCAACAAGTTTGGCAAACAAATCAACACCGCGGGTCTGAAGTTCGGATATCACAACCACACCATGGAGTTCCAAAAAGAAAACGGCATCGTGCCCTACGACGAACTGATGCGGCTGACAGATCCCGCGTACGTGACGATGGAAATGGACTTAGGCTGGGTCACGGTGGGTGGCGGCAATCCCGTCGAGATGCTGCATCGCTATGGAAACCGCATTTCCATGCTGCACGTGAAGGACTTCAAGCCCTTCCAGGTGCCTCAGTCCATCGAAAATCCGCCGACTGCGACGGCATTGGGACAAGGCTCCATCGACTATCGTCCAATCTTGGCAGGTGCCGCGCAGACCGGGCACATCAAACACTGCTTTGTCGAGCAGGAAGAATACAACATGCCCGTCATGCAGGAGCTGAAGATTGACGCGGAGTATATGCGCAAGCTGCACGCCTGAGGGCTGCCGTGATTGCAGAGCGCATCGCCGTGAAATGACGCTATAAAACAAATGAGGACAGCATTTAACCTGTCCTCATTTGCGTGTGCAGGCATGGAAACAATAGCGCCTAGATGTGAGGCGCCCAGCCCTTCTCGTACTCTCTTCCCCACATTTTCATTGCCTGCGGATCGTTTTGGATTTTTCCGTCCGTCGTGTCAAGGTACAGCTCCCGCTGCACTTCCCACGCAATGTTGGAAAGCTGCAACATGGTAACGGCGACATTTCCGACAGAAACGGGAGCATGGAGCTTCGCGCCCGTCCGAATTCCGGCGATGAAATTGGCAAAATGCGCGTCGGTCATGGAATCGCGACCGACAAGATCGGAAGACGCCGCTGCCTCACCGACCTTGAATTCGCTGGTCTTCTTCCCGTCGAGGTCATAAATCTCATACCCGCCGCGATCGACCAGCACAGTGCCTTGGGTGCCCATAATGGCGGATCCGCGGTCCCGATGATAGAACTTCATCCCCTGGCAGCTCTTCCCTTCCCAATCAATCATCTTGTCTGGATATTCGAAACTGGTGAGCAACGTGTCATAAAACTGCCAGTCATCTTTGAACTGATATCTGCCACCGGCGGACGTAACGCGTTGCGGATAATCGACACCGAGCGCCCAGCGACATACGTCGACTTCATGCGTGCCATTATTGAGTGTCTCACCGGTGCCGTAGATTTTGAGCCAGTGCCAGTTGTAGGGTTGCACGTTATCTTTATACGGTCGGCGCGGCGCCGGGCCCTGCCACAAATCCCAATCCAGTTGCGGCGGCACGGGCACCAGTTTTCCGATGCCAATGGACTTTCTGGTATTGCTGTACCAGGCCTTGGCATAATACGGACGGCCGATCAAGCCGTTGTGAATCTTGTCGACAATTTCAATGGTGTAATCCGACGAGCGCTGCTGCGTCCCCATCTGCACCAGCTTGCCGTATTTTCGCTGCGCCTCAACGAGCAGCGCGCCCTCCGCGGGATTGTGACTGCATGGCTTTTCTACGTAGACATTCTTACCGGCCTGCAGACCTGCGATGGCCATGGGAGTGTGCCAATGGTCCGGTGCGGCGATCGTAATCGCATCGACGTCTTTCTGGGCGAGAATTTCGCGGAAGTCCTTGGCGGGCGCGGCTGGATATCCCATCTGCTGCTGCACACTGTCCGCGAATGTCTTCAGAGTGTTACTGTCGACATCGCACACATGTGTAATGCGAATGGAATTGCTGTTGGCCTTGAGAGCCGAAAGGTGCGCATAAGCGCGGCTATGCAGACCGATCACGGCAAAGTTCAATCGATCGTTGGCGCCCAGGATCTGCGCGTAGCTTTTTGCAGTCGATCCAACAGCCAGGCCTGCGGCGCCGACCGCAACTGTGTCAAGAAATTCCCGTCGAGTGACCATCGATCTCCTTTGAGAAGCAGTTTGTGGCTTTCACCACCATGAGCAGAAGGATTGCATCCGGCATCTTGCCAAGTTTCAGCGGCGCTTTCCTTCGCAGGACATGTGCGGCCAGAAGTGATGCTGCCTAAACGGTGGAGTATTTCTGGCAAAGAGTTCGAATCTGCGCTACCAGCTTCGGCACGCCCGTATCTGAGTCGGGCCCCTCGTACTCGGCGGACATGTAACCCTTGAAGCCGGCCTGAGCAAACAGCCTCCAGACACGATCCAAATCGACCGGACTTTGGTCATATTCGAATCGATCGCGGATGTGGGTGTTCGTCGCATACGGAATGCAGGCGGCAATTTGTGCGTAGACGTCCTGCGTAGGTGTGGGGATGAAGTTGGTGACGTCGAGATTGATACCCGCGTATGGTGAGTCCACCTTTTGCATAACCTCAAGACAGACGTCGGCGCGCTGCGTCACGCCGTTGTGATCCTCCAACCCTAGCATGATGCCCTTCTTGCCGGAGTAGTCGGCGGCCGCTTTCATCGTTTCCACCGTCCAATCGACTCCTTGTTGCAGCGTCGCGCCGGATGGCAACTCGCCTGCGAAAACTCGTAGATGGGAGGCTCCAAGCCGATCGGTGACATCCACCCATTTCTTAATTTCTGTAAGACCCTGCGCGCGTTTCGCCGGGTCGGCCTGGACCATACTGACACCGCAGGCTGATCCGGAAAAGGCCAGCGCATTCTTGTATGCCAGGTGACGAAGACCATCGAGATATTCCGGCTCTGTTGATTTCAGGTAGTAGGCGGTCATATCGACTCCATCCACGCGCAACTCGACCGCTTTGTGGATGAAGCCTTCCATCGTCATGGTCCC
>JAJXZK010000044.1 GCA_021780095.1 Acidobacteriota bacterium
ACAGTTGATTGACGGCGGCGGCTCGCTGCTGGTGATTGAGCATAATCTGGATGTGCTGAAAGCGGCGGACTGGATACTCGACCTGGGGCCGGAGGGCGGGCGTCGCGGCGGCGAGATTGTGGCCGTCGGCACTCCAGAACAGATCGCGGCGGTTCCCGCGTCACACACGGGTCAATGGCTGGCTCGAGTGTTGAAGCCAACGAACCAAGCCGCTGCTTTGGCAGCGGCAGGAAAATGATGAAGCAATCAGTAGTTCTTCGATGTGTACTGACGGCGGCTTTCGTGGCCGCCGGAGCGTGGATGCAGGCGCAGACGACACCGCTTCCTCCGGGAACATCCGAACCCGGTGTGAATGCTCCCACGTCAGCGACGACATATTTGAGCGAGGCAGAAACTGCGATTGCGCATCAGGATTACGAGCGCGCCGGCGCGCTATTGAATAAGGCGGAGGCACTTGAGCCGGCGGACTCCCTGGAAAACGCGCGGATCGATTACGATCGCGGCTACATCGAACAGGCCCAGCATCAGAATGCCACCGCGGAAGCCAACTATCGCAAGGCCATCGAAGTGGATCCGAAGCAATTTGAATCGCACGCTGCGCTGGGACATCTGCTGGCTTCTGAACAACAATGGGCGGAGGCCCGACATGAGTTGGAGACCGCGGTCGCGCTACAACCGGCCAGCGGCGATGCGCACCAGATGGTCGCGAGCGCTGCCCGCACGCTGGCGCGCGTCGACGCTGAGATGCATGATGATTCCGCCGCCAGCGACGCCCTGCTGGTGGCGTTGCAACTGACACCGGAGCAACCCGACGACACATTATTCGCGGCGCAACTGGCAGAAGATGTGGGCAATTATGACGGTGCGGGCAAGGAATATACAAAGATTCTCGCGAAAGATCCGACTTCGATAGCTGCGACAGAGGGTTTGGCGCGGGCTTTAATTCACCAGGGCAAGTTTGTGGATGCGGAGGCTGCGTTGCAGCCGGCATTGACACAAGCGCCCAACGACCCAACCTTGCTGGCGCTTTCCGTGACCGCGCTGGCAGGGCAAGGAAATACTTCGGCAGCGGAGTCGCAGCTGGAGTCGCTGCATCAACAGAATCCCGATCAGCCTGCGGTGACGCGCATGCTGGCGGACCTCTACAGCAGCGCCGGGCATCCGGACAAGGCAGCGCCCCTGTATCAGCAACTGCTGGTGAATGACGGAAACAATGCTGACTTGCTGACGGCAACGGCACAGAACCTGGTACGCCAGCAACAATGGTCGCAGGCGGTGGAGACATTTCAGAAGTCGCTGCAGATCAAGCCGGCGCAGGAGGATGCGTGGAGCGGACTTGCCTTTGCGGCGTGGAGAGATGGGAAATATGCGTTGGTGCTGACGGCGCTGGATCATCGCTCGCAAACGTCAAGCGACAGCCCGGCGACGTTATTTCTTCGCGCGACGGCGCTCGATCATCTGCATCAAACAAAAAAGGCCATCCAGTACTATCAAAACTTTCTCGCGGCCGCTCACGATCAATATCCGGACGAAGAGCAAGAAACACGACAGCGTTTGAAGGCGCTGGAGAAATAGGCCGCGATTGTCCCGCGCGATGACATGGATTGAGAGCGCCTGGCGCCGGATGCGAGGCGCTGACATCCCGCAGGAAAATTCTCTACAATCAAGACTGGAACCAACTGCAGAAGGGAACCTCGCATTGACCGCATCGCCCCCAGCGCTTCTCCCCATGCTGGAACCTGACTCCATCACTCCAACGTCTGGACTATGCCTGCAAGACATTTTTTCCACGGAGTATCGGCGGCTGCGACCCCGTGCTCCGATGCCGTTGTTTCACATCAGCTTCTATCCTTTTACCGGCGTGAATACGACGATTCGGCTGCGCGAGGGCACGGCATTTGTGCGACTCTCCGACATGCTGGAGGGCGCACCGGATAGTGTCACTCGCGCGATTGCTCACATCCTCCTGGCGAAGCTGTATCGCAAGCCGATTGAACCCGCTCATGCGAACCGATATCGTCGACATTTGGGAAGCGAGGCGGTGATTCGCCGTGCGGAGATGGTGCGGCGCAGCCGTGGAAGAAAAAATGTTTCTACGGCGCAAGGAAATTACTACAATCTGGACGAAGTGTTCGATCATCTAAACCGGCAATTTTTTAATGGGTTGCTGGGCAGGCCGGTCTTGACCTGGAGCGCCCACTCCGCGCGGCGACAACTGGGTCATTATGACGCGGCGCACAACACCATCGTGGTCAGCCGCGTGTTCGACCGACCGGAGACGCCTCGCTGTGCGGTGGAGTACCTTGTGTTTCACGAGATGCTGCATTTAAAACATCCGGTGAAAATGCGCGGCGGACGCAGGTGTGTGCACTCTCGCGAATTCCAGCAGGAAGAAAAGATGTTCCCTCAACTGGACCAGGTGAAGGAATTTCTGAAGAGACTTTGAAGCGGAAATTCCTTTCATTCCACGATGGAAGAGGTGGTGCGAGTTCACTCGCAGCTATGATCGGTGGATTTTCGGCTGCGGATTCAATTCCGAAGTGCTATGGTCATCGACTTCACGCCCGGTAGCAAGAGCGCGTCACTTATCCGCAAATCGCTTAACTGGTCACGGTGTGGGCTGCCGGCTTTGGTTTGTGCTTCTGTACCTGGATGATCGTGTGGGGATGCCGTCGAGCCCAGACGATCAAAACAACTCCGGCAATCATGGAGCCGATGCTGGCGACCTGGGCGTTGCTCATCCCGAAATAAATCCTGGGATTGATGCGAACAAACTCCACCAGAAAACGCGCCAATCCGGACCAGACAAGATACTCGCCGGTAATCATGCCGACGGGACGGTCAACCTTTCCGCGCTGCCACAGATACCAGGCGATCAGCAAAGCGGCGATGAACTCATACACCGGGGTCGGTTGCACCCGTTGTACGGTGGGGACCAAACCGTGTGGAAAACTAACGCCCCAGGGCAGCGACGTGGGAATGCCATAATCGCCATCTCCGGAGGTGAGACACCCAATGCGGCCCACGCCATAGCCGACGGCGGCAGCAGGCGCAGCCAGGTCCAGCATGCCCAATGCGCCCACCTTGGCGGCTCTTCCCTGCCACATCAGGACAAGGATGGCGGCAACGAGGCCGCCGAACCAGGCGAAGCCAGCGCGATCCAGCAGGAGCTGCAGCGGAATCTGCATCAGCAGATGAGGCGATTCAAAGACATGCCACAACTTGGCGCCAATAATGCCGGCCACGGTGGCCAGCGCGGTGACGTTGATAGCATCCGCCTCGACGCCCTTGCGCTGAAAGTTCTTATAGAGCACCCAGCAGCCGGAAACCGCAGCCAGCCAAAGCAAGATGCCGAAAGTGCCGATTTGAAAGTGACCAATATGAATGAATGGATACATGCAGACGGAGTTTCCCTAGGTTTTTAGTATATGGGAAGCGAGCTGTTCGCATCGTCGATGCGAAGATGGCTGGCAGGACCCCGCCGCTCACACAATCTTCAACAATCCGTCCTACAATCAGCGATAGATAGAATCTTTCATGACAAATGCCACCAACCAGGCCCTCGAGTGTCTCCTGACCCAGCAGCAGATTCAGCAGCGGGTCAATGAGTTAGGAGCAGAAATCAGCCGCGATTTCGCAGGAGAAAGGATTATGCTGGTCGGGGTGCTGAAAGGCGCGGCAATGTTTGTAGCCGATCTCGCCCGGGCCATCAGGGTGGAGTGCACGTTCGACTTTCTGGCCGTTTCGAGCTATGGCATGGCGACGATTTCGAGCGCTGTCCGTTTGATCAAGGACGTCGATCAGCCGATCGAAGGCAGGCACGTCATTCTGGTTGAGGACATTCTGGATACCGGGCGAACACTTTGTTACTTAAAAAATCTGTTGCTGGCGCAGGGCCCCGCTACACTGAAAATCGCGGCGTTTCTGGACAAGCCTGAAAGGCGCCTGTGCCACATTCAAGCGGACTATGTCGGCTTCTCGATTCCCAACCGTTTTGTGGTCGGCTACGGCATGGACTTCGCCGAGCGGTACCGAAATCTTCCGGACATTTGCGTTATGGCAACAGATGCTCCTACCGATGAGTGGGAGTAGTAGAGTAGTGCTGCATCTAAAAGTAGTAGATAGGAACATTGAACTATGAGTGCAACTTCTTCCCCTGACCTTGCCGACGAATTTGACATTTCAAGCTTCGACGTCGCGGGCTTCGCCGCCAATGCGCTCCGCGACTGGCAAAGCCTGGCGGCAACCCTGGATCACACACTTTTAAAACCGGATGCGACCTCCGCCGATGTGTTGCGGCTGTGCGAGGAAGCGATGCATTATCGCTTTGCCTGCGTCAGCGTCAACCCCTGCTGGATCGCTCGGGCGCACAGCGCGCTGTCCGGCTCCGGGGTGGCAGTTGGAACTGTCATTGGATTTCCGCTGGGAGCTTCGCTGACCCACAACAAACGCGAAGAAGGCGAATCCGCATTGCGCCTGGGAGCGCGAGAGCTCGACATGGTGATCCACATTGGCGCGCTGAAGAGCGGGGACAATGCCACCGTGCAAAGTGACGTTCGCACCATGGTGGAACTGGCGCACGATGCGGGCGGCACGCTGAAGGCGATTCTGGAAACATGCCTGCTGACGCTGGAAGAAAAACTGCGCGCCTCGGAAATCTGCGTAGCCGCGGGTGTTGACTTTTTGAAGACCAGCACGGGATTTTCTACCGGTGGCGCGACCATGGAAGACGTGAGCCTGCTGCGAGGCGTGGCAGGAGGTCGATGCGGTGTGAAAGCGTCCGGCGGCATTCGCACGCTGGATGCAGTTCGCGACATGCTGGAAGCGGGAGCGAGCCGCATTGGAACCTCTTCCGGGGTGACAATTCTGGAGAGCTACATGGAGCAACAGCGCGCAGTACAGAACTATCTGGTGGGACAGGGCGCGGCATCCGCGAAATAGGGCGACCGCGGCAGCAGCTCTTAGGGAAAACCTGTCGAACTCGTTGCGCGTTCCTAGGCTATTCTGAAGAGCGAGCCATGAGTCCCAACAAACGTAAACCCGCATCCGAGAATGCCGCGCCAGAGGTGCAAGAAACTCCGTCCGAGTCGCCTCGGCGACCCGCGACCCATCCCGATGCGTCCGCCCGGCCACACGAAACCGAGCCCAAGGACACCTGCGTTCCTAAGCAGGCCGCTGAACATCACGCCTATGAGGGGGACTATCGGCCCTCGTCCAAAGTGACCCTTCGCAATGAGCCGAGAATCGATGCCGTGCAAGGGGACTTTCTTACCCGGCTGGCCGATGCACTGAATACCACGCTGGATTTGCAAACGTTGCTGCATCGCGTGGCAGACCTGGTGCGCGCCGTCATTGATTACCGCATATTTGCCATTCTGCTGCTGAACGACCGCACAAATGAGTTGCGCATGCGCTTCCAGATTGGCCATTCCGCGGACGTGGAGCGAATGCGCATTCGCATGGGAGAAGGTGTGGTGGGACAAGTGGCGGAGCGCAGAGAGGCCATGCTGATCAACGATGTCACCGTGCTGTCGAATTACATCGACGCAAATTCCCAGGTGCGTTCGGAGCTTGCGGTGCCGCTGGTGAGCAAGAACCGCGTGATCGGTGTGATCGATATCCAATCGGAGCAGCCGAACTATTTTCGTCCGGAACATCTTCACCTATTGCAGCTGACAGCATCGCGCGTAGCCATTGCGGTGGAGAATGCGCGGCTCTACACACGCATTTCGCGGCAGGCGCAGTCGTTGGAACTGCTGCATGAAATCAGCCGCGAACTGACGTCTATTCTGGATCCTGAGCAGTTGCTAGAACGGGTTGGAAAATTATTGCAGCGCGTGATTCCCTACCAGATGTTCGCCATCTGGATGCTCGACGAAAAAAGCAACATGCTGATCCATCGCTTTTCAATTCGATTCGGGAAGACCGACAAGTCCTTTTCTGAGCCGGTGCCTCTACAGCGGGGACTAATCGGCGCCGCCGTCAGCACGCGGCAGGCAATCACGGTGGGCGATGTGCGCACTGACCCGCGGTACATTATGGTGCACCCGGAGACGCGTTCGGAGATGGCCGTCCCGCTGATCTATAAGGGCAAGGTGCTGGGCGTGCTGGACCTGGAACACACAAAAGCGCATTTTTTCAGCGAAGACAATGTGCATGCGGTGAGCACCCTGGCGGCGCAGCTGGCGATTGCGATGGAGAATGCCGGTCTCTATCAGCGGCTGGCGCAGGAAGAACAGCGGCTGGAAGATGATCTGACGATGGCACGCAAGGTGCAATTTCGCCTGATGCCGCAAACTGTGCCGGAGCCCGTCCATGCAGAGGTGGCGGCGCGTTTTGTTCCGGCACGCACCATTGGCGGCGATTTGTACGATTTTCTGGACTACGGTGACGGACGGACTGCCATCGTGCTGGGAGATGTCAGCGGCAAGGGCGCCGCGGGCGCGCTGTATGCGGCGCTGGTCAGTGGAGTGATGCGGTCGCTTGCGGCGCAGAAGCCCACAGCGGCAAAAATGCTGGCGGCGCTGAACGACCAGTTGCAGGAAAGAAAGCTGGAGGCGCAGTACGTCACCATGCTGTTCGCGATTTGGAACGACAACGACAGGACACTGCAGGTGGCCAACGCGGGCGGCTGCCAGCCACTCTACATCCGCGCCAAGGGAGTGGAGCCGATCCAGGCCACGGGCATTCCTCTGGGCATGTTTCCCGATGTCGAATATGACGAGTTCACGCTGTCCACCCAGCCCGGCGACATGCTAGTGTTTTATTCCGACGGCATGATCGACGCGGAAAACGATCGCGACGAAATGTTCGATATGGAACGGCTGACGGCGGTGCTGGAAAAGCATCGGCAGTGCTCTGCCTCCACTATGGTCACGAACATCCTGAAAGAAGTTTCTGAATTTCAGGGGAACGTCGAACATTTCGACGACGAAACTGTGATTGCGCTGCGTGTTATTGATCCGAAGAAACCGGTGAAGTGCTGAAGGCCTAGCGTCAGCTTCCGCGGCGTCAGGCGCGCAGGACAAAGCGTGAACGCATATCTTCGCCATACCACATGATGTAGTTGGTCCCCCATGCGTTGTTGAACAAATTGACATGCATGCCGCTCGAGAGGTCGGGCTGATCCTTGGAAAAATTCAGCGGTGATTTTGTTCCCATGGCGACCACCGGCGAGTCGATCGGCTCGACAACGAACGATCCCCGGTCATCCTTGTAACTGAAATTCGTGGAGACGACGTGCATTTGACGGCCTCCGCCACGCACCACATCGAAAGGTGAAACCTGCTCGCCCGATTTTTCCAGCATCCATCCTTTCGGGTCGGAGACCACCGGATTGAAGGTGAGCCACAGCGATTCCGGCAGGCGCGTGGCCGGCTTCTGAAACGCGTAAAAACTCAAGTGGATCTCCGGTTGGGTATTGGGCAGGAACCACTCCATGTACAACTTTCGTGGGAATGCGGTGCGGCCAGATTGCTGCGCTTCGGGGTCGCGAATTTCCAATCGCGCGAGTAGACGGTGGCCCGATGCATCCGTTTGTGAACGCAGATCGAGCAGCGATGGCTGCCACTCCTGATTTTTCGCGCCGAAACGTTCGATATTGGGCTTGCCAAAGTCAAATTGCGCCCAACTTGCCTGCATGACAAGGTACTTCGCACGGTACTCGGAATAATCCTGCTGAGAAAGCGTTTGGTAGGAAAACAGGGCCAGGGGATGATCGGGAGATGCCCATTCCCTACCCGTTTTCTTGTTGCGCAGGCGATGAATCGCTCCCGTTTTTGGATCAAACTGAAGAATGAAGTGGGTACTTTCAATTTCCTGCGGCGCGGCGATGAGAGTTCCGCCGGTGAGCTGCGGCTCTTTCGGTTGAAGGTTGCGCACCGCCTCCTCTGCCTGGGCGCGCAACGGCGCGGGAAGTCGCTTGACTCCATCGAAAAGGTCCTTGCGTTTCTCTTCCCAGCTAAATGCGACGACCTTGTAGTTGTTTGTGTTGAGCATCTTCGCCAGATCCTGCGGTGTTTGATGGTCGTAGTCGAGCCACGTCTTTGTATCCGTGCCCCAGGTGTGTTCCGCCTCCAGGCCAACAGAACGCAGCAGGGAAACGTCCGTCGCATCGCCGATGCGAAATTTTTTCTGCGCAATCCAGGACTGGCGAAGACGAGCCACCTCGCGATAGCGAGCGACTTTCAGCGGATCGCTGGAGACGCCGTATGTCCAGGTGTCGCCAATTTCCTGCGTGACAACAGGCAGTTGGTTGCGATAGGGCTCAACGGCATTCGCAATTTCCGTCAGGCTGGCAGCGTGAATGTGGGCGTTGGGAAATCGATGCGCGAGTTCAGAATAGATGCGGACGATTTCGTCGGGTGAGTGGGGACCCCCGTTGTCGTCGGCAACTTCGATCACGACCGCGAGATCGGAACCGGGAACGTGAACCGTGCCGCCATAGCCGAGGTGATACATGACGACAATGCTGCTGCCGCCGGAATCTTTCCAGAGAAACAGCGGCGGAAGTTCGGCCGGCATGCTCGCGCCATTGACACCGATGTCAAGAAATTTGACGCCGTGCGCCGCCAGGGGTGAGATCAGCCCGCGTGTGTGACCGGGAACGTCGGTCATCTTCGCGCCAGTCGTGGTGCGGCCAAACCGCTTGTCCAACGCTTGCGACAGACCAATGCTGCCGGCAATCATCGATGGATCCATCAACTCCGTCTGCCAGGTGAACGGCAAGGCATGCCAGGCGATATCGCCGCGCGTAATGGCCTGCTCCATGCTGCGACGATCCTGTGGAGAGGCCTGCTCCAGATATTCGTAGACCAGCCACGATCCGGTGGTCCACACATAGGAAGGCCCACCGATGTGGCGCTGATTGCTGGCAAGCCGGATCGCTTCTGGAAAATAATCCGAGAAATACCAATCGACCACTGTCGCCTGAGTGGCGACAAAGCCGGCGTCGAAATGGCATTTGAACATGACCAGCACACGCTTCACATCAAGCTGCGGCATCGGCGTGTAGGAAGGATCCTGGAACGCGAACGATGACTTTTGGCCCAATACCGAAGCGCCACCCAAGGCAACCACAGACTTCATAAAATCGCGACGCTGCATGTTCTGCAACTCCTGATTCGATGTTAGAAAAGCAGGATAATTCTACACACATCATTCGGGTAGGTCCGGTGGAGGGATGCAGACGCACTGGCCAGCGAGGCGCGCGCTGGCGTGCAAGGCGCGGGCCTAGTTGCCGGTCGCGGGTGAAACCGCAGCGCTCGACGGCGGTAGTTGACGCAGGCGATGCAGTTCCTGCGTTAGAAGTTCGCGCTGCGACGCATTGACGCTGGGGAATTGCAGATAAATGTCCAGTTCATCGGCGGCGCGCCCGTTGTCTCCCGTCGCCAGCAGAGCGCTGGCACGCAGCAAATGCAGCGGCGCAAAGTTCACCGGCGCGGAAAGTGCAGCGCGATTCAGCCATTCCAAACATTGCGGCAAATGCTGCAGACCCGCTTCGGCACGGGCCCACTGGTAGGCGACCCGCCAGGTTTGCTGTTCCTGTGGGCGGAGGTGGCGTAGTGCGTCGGTTGCGGCGGAGTAGTTACCAAGATAATTTTGCGCGGTGGCCAGGATGGCATAGGCCTTTTCATCGGCGGCGTTGATCTGGATGGCCCGGGTGGCTTGTGCAGACGCGCGAGCGAATTGTTCCTGCATCAGCGCAGCGGTCGCTGCCAGTGCGGCGGCGTCGGCAAATTTCGGATCTCGCTGCAGCGCGCGATTCGCGTCTGCCTCGGCGGCAACGGCGTGCCCCTGATGCAATTCGTGCACAGCGCGGTCGTAGATTTGCAGCGCATCAGGCTTGATTCCCGATTCGATCAGATTGTCGGCATTGGTCGGCGCAGTTGCTTCCTGTGCCAGTGCTATCGGAATCGAAAGACATCCGAGGGCGACTGCAATCGCGATACTCAATTTGAACGGATCCATCCTCAGCATGGAAGCCTCATTTGGGGCGGCGATCGATGTCGAAGCCGCCGCATGTCTCTTGTGTTTATGGTGAGGCGAGTGGGGGAAGTTTCCACGAAGGAATCGGTTCACGATACGATGAGATTTCCGGTTTGGATTGAGCTGTTCCAAATTGGAACGTCCGCGAGAGAGCCGCATTATTTTCGTCGCGGCGAGCAGAAACATTGGAGGAGAAACTTCTTTGCCCGAGATGAAGCCGTCCGCCGCTCCATCGTCCAGTTCGACGCGGGTGATTACACCCGCGCGAAATGTGCTGGGAAGTCTGCGCCTGCCGGGAGATAAGAGCATCTCGCATCGCTATGCGATGCTGGCTGGATTTGCCGAGGGCACTTCGCACCTGACGAATTTTTCCAGCGGCGCAGATCCGCACAGCACGCTGGCCTGCATGGAGCAGTTAGGCGCGCAGGTCGAACGCGGCGACAACGGCGCCATCACGATTGGTGGATGTGCGGGGACATTTCGCGAGCCACAAGTGGCGCTGGACTGCGGCAACTCTGGCTCCACAATGCGCATGTTGGCTGGGCTGTTAGCGGCACAGCCGTTTCGCAGCACGCTGGTGGGTGATGCCTCGCTGAGCCGACGGCCGATGGAGCGCATTCGCACTCCTCTGACAGCCATGGGAGCGCGAGTCGACTTGACGGAGGGCCACGCGCCGGTGACGATCCACGGGGGCGCGCTGCGCGGGTTGAACTACGAGACGCCGATTGCCAGCGCCCAGGTAAAGACATGCCTGTTGTTCGCTGGATTGCAGGCGAGCGGCACCACGCAGGTGCATGAGTCGGTACACACGCGCGACCATGGCGAGCTGGCGTTGCGTGCCTTTGGTGCCGAAATAGAGCGGAGCAAACTAGCGGTCAGCATCGCCGGTGGGCAAAAGCTGCACGGCATCGATGCCAGTGTGCCGGGCGATCTTTCCTCGGCGGCATTTTTTCTGTGCGCGGCGGCGCTGTTCCCGGAGTCGAACCTGGTGCTGGATGGGGTCGGGATGAATCCTACGCGCGCCTCGTTGCTGGATGTGTTGCGTGGCCTGGGGGTCGCACTGAATGTGCTGGAACTGAGTGAGCAACACGCGGAGCTGGTGGGCACGCTGCAGGTGGTGGGTAATCCAAATGGCTTGATCGGTGCGGAGATCAGTGGTGCCATGTCCGCACAATTGATTGATGAACTGCCCGTGTTGGCGGCGATTGCGCCGTATACGCGCGAAGGCATTCGCATTCGAGATGCGCGCGAATTAAGAGTGAAGGAATCGGACCGCATCGCCCTGGTGGCGAAGAATCTGCGCGCCTTGGGAGCCAAGGTCGAAGAATTCGAAGACGGCATGGATGTGGCAGGAGGACAGGCACTGCACGGCGCGGAGATCGATGCGGGAGACGATCATCGGATTGCGATGGCGTTTGCTGTGGCGGCGTTGCGCGCGACCGGGCAGACTGAAATTCACGGAGCCGAGTCGGCGGCGATTTCATTTCCTGAGTTTTTCGATTTTCTGGATCGCGTCACAGAGCGATAGCGAAGCCGCTTCTACACACGAAGAAGGCCAGATCAAAATAATCTGGCCTTCTTCGTGTTATTCGGGTGCGCGGAAAACTTACAAGCCCTGCGGACCCTGGGTTACAGTCGCGGGAGCAACCGTATCGCTTCCCTTCTGTCCTTGATCGGGATGGAGTGGCTCTGGTTTGGCTTCCGGCTTGGGCGCTTCCAGGCCTGGTACGTTGGGCGCCTGAGAGACATTTCCTGTGGCTGCGTCGGTGATGTTGATGCCATATTTCTGCAATGTATCGGCGACCAATTGAGAGAGCGCCGCCCGATCGACCGCGTAGGTTGTTTGCGCCGCGATCAAATTGTCCTCTGCGGTCTCGAGGTTCCGAGTCTGCGACAGCACGTTGGCGCTGGTCGAGGCTCCCAGCCGATATTTTTTCTGTTCCGCATCGAGGCTCTGCACCGCGTATTGCTGACTGGCTTCGGCGGACCTCACCTGGGCGCGATCGTTCTGCAGCGCATATAGCTGGTTGGTGACCTGCATCTTGAGCTGCACGTACAACTGCTGCAGCCGCATCTGCGACTGGCGATATTCAATCTGAGCGCGCGCCTGCTGGGCCTGCGCCTGGCGATTGCGGATCGGGACGGTGAAATTGAAACCGACGCCCTTATTAGGCCCGGAACTGTTGAACAAATGGCCAAGCACGGTGCTGTAGGGAATGTTGTTTCCCGGCGTGCCAGCGCATGGATCAAAGCCGAGTGAGGGAATCAGTCCGCACTGGATTAGCGGGTTTTTCGATCCGCCGATGGACGAGGCACCATAAAACGCGTAGACGTCCAAAACCGGAAGCAGTCCATTCTTGACCGACTTGAGCGTGATTTCCTGGTTTTTCAGCTGCAATAAAGCCTGCTCCACATTGGGGCTATTGCTGTAGGCATCTTGCACCAGTTCCTGCAGCGGCTTTTCCTCCTCCGATGTTTCCATCAGGGAGACACGATCGGTAGGAATGACGGGAGCCGCAGCAAAGATGGGATCGTCGAGGTTGCGGGCAATCGCCTGTTTGATGATGAGCTGCTGATATTCGAGCTTGGTTTTGGATGTGGTCAGCGCCTGCTGGTCGCTCGCGACCTGGGCGTTTGCGTTCACGACATCCAGAGGGGCAAGCGTGCCGATCTGCAATTGCTTCTGATCGTCGGAGAGTAGCTGGGTCGATTGCTTGAGGGCGCCTTCTTTGGCCTTTTCATCCTGATAGGCACCCACCAATCCCCAATATATGTTCTCAATCTGGTCAATGGTGTAGAGCAATTGGGCGCGGAAGGCGGAGTCCGTAATGCGGCGATTGTTTTTGGTGATGGCAATGTATCGCCCATTCACCGTCCATCCGAAGCCCTGTAGCAGGTGCTGTGTAAGCTGGGCGTTGAAGGAACTATTGACTTCGGGGCTGTAGAAGTTTCCGAAAAGCGAATTCATGTCGCTGGTGCTGCGGGTGTTGTTGAAGGTGACGGCCAGCGTTTCACCCGGCAGAAACCCTTGCGCGTAGTTGAAATTGTATTCGTTCGTGTTCGCATTCAACTGAAACGTTCCGGTGAGAAACTTTGAAGTCTGCGGTATATAGGCCCGCGCAAGTTGCACTGTGCCAGAGATGACCGGATCGAGCGGCTCGATCGGGACATTCAACGGACCAGCGCCGAGAGTATTTGAAGTGATGCCGTTGGGGCCGGAACCCGCTCCGCCAGCGCCGGCCGATGTGCCTCCAGGACCGCCGCCTGCCGCGCCCGTCGTCTGGATCGTCGTGGAAGAAGTTGAGGCGGTCGAACTGGTACTGCCGGTCGTGGTGGTCGGAGAGGAACTGGCCACCGGACCGGTGGTACTGCCCAGAGTGCCGGTCACAAGGCCGGTATTCACGCCCAGAAACGACAGGCCGGAACGGGCGCGCAGCAGATCGGTATCCGCGATGTCGAGGTTGTAGCGGGCAATCGCGATGTCGAAATTGTTCTGCAGCGCCAGCATGATGGCGTCGTCCAGGCTGAGATAGATCTTGCCGTCTCTGTAAAGAGAGTCGAGCCGGGAAGAATTGGTCAAGCGGATCGGGGGAACTATCGTCGCCGTGTAGGCCGAGAAGGGATTGGGAAACTGCGATTTCCCCCGCGAAAAATCGTGACTCGTGGGACGGAGAGAATAAGGTTCTGTAGCGATAGGCTGCGGTGGCGCCGGAGTGGAGACGGTCGCAGCCGCCGAGGCCGGAGCATTGGGCAGGGCACTGCTGGAACTCTGCGATTGAGCGCTGGCCACCGGCATCACCAGATTCAGTAACATAAGCCCAATCACCCAACTACTCTGCAAATCCTTCGATTTCACGTTTACCCTACCCTTCTGTGCCTCACAAAAATAGTTTCTGTCCAGCCAATGGTATGGAACAGTAATTGCCGCTCACCCCAGCAGGTTGCACGCAGCGAGCGCTTGCATGCCGGAAAGCTTGGCGCCACTTCAGAATGGAAAGCCTTCCATTCGATGGCGTTCTGCGGCGTCCGGCTTCGAAAATTTCGCTCTTTCTTGACGGTGAACCCGCGGCGCATTCGATTCAGGAAAATGGCAAAACTATAGCCCCAGAATCAACCGTAGCTATCCATTCGCGTTCTATGAATTGGGTACGAGATTTCCTGCTGGATGGTTCCACAGCGATTCCCAAGCAAAATATTCCCTCAAGCGGAGCGGACTGGAGATTTCTCCCATGTCCGCCCAACACACAATCTCTCAGGCATCCGACCCAGCCGTCGCACAAGCGGCGTGTCGACCGCGCTAAACCACGTGTAATCTGCTAACGAGGATGAGTATATCGCAGCACCATGCGCCCGTGAGCCGTTCAAGAGCGCGATGTTCCAGGCGAGAACCGGAATGAGAGGCTTTTTGCAAAGTAAGAAAACTTGCGGGGTGGACTGATCTTGCCATGTGCATCCACCGAAAGGATCCGGCTGCCCCTGGCCTACTCCACAGGACGCTCCAAAGGGTACAAAGGGACGACGAGTCAACACGTAAGGCGTTTAGGCGGCGGAAAAGAAAGTAGCGATGCAGGGCGGCGATGATGGCAAGTCGAAAACTGTATGGAAACTGATTCTGTCCTACGACGGAACCGATTTCCATGGTTGGCAGGTTCAGCCGGGATGGGCGACAATCCAACGCCTGCTCGCGGACGCAATCGCCTCAGTAACCGGGGAACTGGTGTTGCCGCAGGGATCGGGACGGACGGATGCGGGCGTGCACGCGTGGGGACAGGTCGCAAGTTTTTCGTTGCGTGCTGCCATCCCGGCAGACAATTTCCAGCGCGCGCTGAATCGAATTCTTCCGGCTGCGATACGCATCCTGTCGGCGGAGCACGCATCGGAAGGCTTTCATGCGAGGCATAGCGCCGTCGGCAAGGTATATCAATACCGCATTTTTCATGGCGAGGTGTGTTCCCCGTTTATGGTGCGCTACGTGTCGGCTTGCAGGTGGCCGCTGGATTTGGAAGCCATGCAGGCGGCAGCACAAATGATCGTGGGAGAGCACGACTTTACTTCTTTCGCCGCGTCCGATCCGGACCGCGGCGCGCGCATCGCAGGTGGGGACGCCGGCGACGATGAAAGCCATACGGTTGAGGACAAATGCGCGGTGCCAGCCGGCAGCAACTTCCGCCGCATCGAGACGTCGCAGTGGACGCGAGAATCTATAGTTCCCTCGCCTGGTCCGCTGGCAACGATGTTGCTTCGATCGCGGGCAAATTCCTCCAGCGAAGAGACCGCCGATGATGGCGGGGAGATGTTCACCTATACAGTCTGTGGCAACGGATTTCTCCATCACATGGTGCGCAACTTGGTGGGAACGTTCATCGAGGTAGGGCGCGGGCGCATGTCGCCTGCCGAGATCTCTCGTATCCTCGAGGGGCGCAGCCGTGCGCTCGCCGGGCCGACCGCAGACGCAAGAGGCTTGTGCTTGATGAAGGTCCTCTATTGAATTGGTTCGCTGCTTCAACTCCTGCGGATTCGCGAGCGGAACTTCGATAGACTGACCATGAGTCTTCACGCGCGTCGATTTGAACGCCGCCTTCAAAAAAACGTCATGCCGAAAGCGATCGCCATCTCGGCCTTTCAGACCATCAGCCAACTGGCTGGGCAGCCCGCGGTCCATCGCGCCTTTCAATGGTTTCATCTGCAGGAAACGCAGTTGCGGGAGTGGCATCGGCATGTTGCAGCCATCGCTGCTCCTCCGTTCGGGGAGACGGCGCGAGCCGCCTGGGTGGCGGAGCAGTTTGTCGCGCTGGGGCTGGAAGACGTCAACCTTGATGCCTGCGGCAACGCGCTAGGATGGTTGCGCGCGGGCGATGACACTACAGAAAAAGATGCCGAGGAGTTTCGGCCGTGCATTTTGTTTTCCGCGCACCTCGATACTGTCTTTCCCGCCGAGGCAATCGGCGAACCCGTACAGGATGGAAATCGCCTGACGATTCCGGGCGCGAGCGATAATTGCGCCGGCATCACGGCGCTGCTGGGCATCGCGGCGGCCATGCACGCTGCCGGATTGAAGCCGGCCAGGGACATTCTATTTGCGTGCAATGTCGGCGAAGAGGGCGAAGGCAATCTGCGTGGAATGCGACATCTTTTCAGCGACGCGCACATTGCCCCGCGGGTTCGCTTCGCAGTCATACTGGATGGTGCCGGGACGGACACCATCGTCACCCAGGGACTGGGCAGCAAGCGTTTTCGCATCAAGGTGACGGGCCCCGGAGGCCATTCATGGACGGATGCGGGTACGCCGAATGCGATTCTGGTGCTGGCCAATGCACTGGCGGAAATTGGCCGGCTTGAACTGCCAAACTCGCCGCGGACAACGTGGAATATCGGTCACATTGAGGGCGGAACTTCGATCAACGCCATTCCCCAGCAAGCGGAGGCCCGCATCGATACACGCTCGACGGATGCGGGGGTTCTGCAACAGTTGGAAGATGCAATCCATGAGGCCGTGGAAATCGCGGTTGCGATGGCCAATCGCGGCTCCAAAGAAGCGGGCGGAAACGGGCGGGCAAATCCGATCCGATTTTCCATTGAACCGATCGGAGAACGACCGGCGGCGACACTCCCGGAGGAAGCGCGGATTCTGACTACCTTGAAAGCAGTCGATCGCCACCTGCAGATTCAAAGCCACACTGGCATTGCTTCTACTGACGCCAATATTCCTCTCTCCCTGGGCGTGGAGGCTGTCAGCCTGGGAAGTGGCGGCAGTGGCGGTGGCATCCACAGTCTGCAGGAGTGGTTCGACGCTACGGGACGCGACCTGGCGCTGCGGCGAATTTTGCTTTTGTTGCTGGCGTTGGCGCAGGCAGAAATATAACCCAATTCGCAAGCCGCTTCCTTCCGAACCTATGAATGACTCTTCGATGACGACTGGTGCAGGGCCGCAGGAAGTTTCGCAGAACGCGATGGCGCATTTTCTGATGCTGGCCGTGGTCATGCTTTGGGGCGCGATGTTTGTGCTGATCAAGATGGCGATGGACGTCGTCTCGCCGCAGTGGTTCAACGCCCTACGCATGATGATTGCTTTTGTTTGCCTGGCTTTAATGTATCGCAGGCAATTCCGCCAGCTGACTCGGGAAGCGTGGTTCTTTGGGGGAGCTGCGGGGGCAAGCCTGGCGCTGGGATATGTGTTTCAGACGCAGGGTCTGGTCTACACGACGGCGACGAATTCCGCTTTTATCACGGCGCTGGTGGTGGTGATCGTACCCATCCTGGCCACCATTCCGGGGATGCGGCCTCCGGGCCACGATACGCCGGAATGGACGGCGTGGGCAGGCGCAGTAGTGGCATTGCTGGGTGTCGCATTGTTGACCCTGCCGGCAAATGCGCCGTGGACGACGCTGTTCACCGCGGGAGGAAAAGAAGGCATTGGGAATTTGCTGACCCTATTCTGCGCGGTCGGATTTTCGCTGTATGTCATTGCGCTGGCGCACGCTTCGGGACGGGCGCGATTTGAGCAGCTCATCTTGCTGCAGATCGGATTCGCCATGGTCTTTTTGACGATTGGCGCACTGATCATGGAACCGGTGAAGATGGATTCTCTGATCCATCTTGTGGCGGCGGGGGGAGCCCTGCGACAGCCCTTTGTTCCGATTTCGCTGGTGGTGGCAGGGGTTCTGGCTACGGCGCTGGCCTTCGGCGTACAGACCTGGGCGCAGCAAATAATTCCAGCCGCTAACATTGCGGTGATTTTGACGCTGGAGCCGGTGTTCGCATGGCTAACGGCGTTTCTGGTTCTAAAGGAGACATTAAAGCTTCGGCCAGGGATGGGCGCTATTCTGGTTTTGCTCGGCATCGCGACGTCCGAGATTCTGCCCCGCTGGCGACGGCGAACTCAGCAAAACCGGGCGAATGCCGACGCACTGACGGCTAACCAGTCGAGCGGCGAGTAAATCCTTCGCAGGAAACTTGCTCCGGTTTGTCAAGTTTGTGCGTCTAATAACTGGAACCGGATTATTGGGGCGCAGCGCCAAAATGGCGGGCGCTTGGGACGAAATCGTATACTGAAGCATTAGTGTCCGTTACACCGAGTTTCCTACCGCACACAGAACGAGGTTCGACACAGCATGAACATTTGGAAAGTTTGGATCGATAAATTTCGCACGCGCCGCTTAGGCTTCACTTTCGCGATTCTCGCGACTCTATCTGCCGGCATTCTGATCGGGTCGGTGGTCGCCCACGGAGTCGACGGAAAAGAAACGAAAGTCGACAGCTCCGACGCGCAACCGCTGCAGGTACCCAACCCAGTGAATCTGTCCACCACCTTCACCAAGATTGCGAAGGACGTGGGACCGGCTGTCGTGAACATCAATACCGTTTCCTACCCGAAAAACTCCAGCGGGCGCAACTTCCAGGGCAACGCCCAGGGCCCGGACGACAATGGACAGGGCGAGGGACAGGGCGAGGGGCAGGGCCAACAGGGTCCAGGCCAGGGTCAGGGCGACAATGGCATGCAGGACTTCTTCAACCACTTCTTCGGCTTCGGTGGTCCGCAGGGTCCGGAAGGCCAAGGCCCGGACGGCGGCGAGCGTATGGCGCTCGGGTCCGGCTTTATTGTCGATCCGCGCGGCTACATCATCACCAATAACCACGTTGTAGAGAAGGCAGACAAGATCTGGGTGAAGTTGACGACGGACCCGATTGGCGACCAGGGACATGCTGCGACAGTGGTTGGGACTGACAAGGCCACCGACATCGCAGTCCTCAAGATTACCATTGGCTCCCCTTTGCCGACGGTGAAACTGGGTAACTCCGACGGAACGCAGATTGGCGACTGGGTGATGGCGATCGGCAGCCCGTTCGGACTGAACCAGACTGTGACGGCCGGCATCATCTCTTCTGAAAACCGCTCGCTCGCCGGCCAGGGCGGACCCGGCTCGGGCGAGTTCCAACACTTCATCCAGACCGATGCGGCCATCAATCCGGGTAACTCCGGCGGCCCGCTGGTGAACATGGATGGCCAGGTGATTGGTATGAACACGGCCATCTATACGCAATCCGCAGGCAATGAAGGCATTGGGTTCGCCATGCCGTCGGACATGATCGCGACTGTATACAACCAGCTGATCGGACCTAATCACAAGGTGGTGCGCGGATCCATCGGCATTACGTTCCAAGCCATCATGTCGAGCGCTGTGGGCCACGTCTACGGCTTCAAGAATGGCGTCATCATCAGTTCCGTGACTCCTGGATTCCCGGCGGATAAGGCAGGACTGAAGCCAGGTGACATCATTGTCAGCATCGACGGCCGTCCGATTAAGGGTGGCGACGATCTGATCAATGACATTGCAGGCAGGAAACCGGGCTCAACCGCGACGCTTGGCTATATTCACGATGGCAGGCATGCGACCACCACCGTGACCATTGCCGACCGCGCAGCGATGTTGGCGGCTCTGAGCAGCGGTAACGCCCCCTCCGGGAGCTCCAATGGACCGCAGGGGAATGGCACCACGAAGCTGGGCTTGGGAGTCAGCAATATTCCGCCGGAGATGGCCTCGAAGGCCGGCATCAGCGGTGGGGTTTTGATCCGCAGCATCCGTCCTGGTTCGTTCGCGGATGGCTTGCAGGGCCTGGCCCCGGGTGAGGTGATTCTGCAGATGAATCGCCAGCCCATTACGAATGTGCAGCAGTTCCAGGAACTGGCGTCGAAGCTGAAATCGGGCGATGACGTGGTTTTCCTGGTCGTCGATCCACAACACGCCAGCATGGGTAATACGTATGTGGGAGGGACGCTACCGTAACCTTCTTACACAATGTTGCCTAAGTAAATGAATGCCATAGAGTTAGCTGCAAGAAAGAGGAGGTGGCGAAGCCCATCTCCTCTTCTTGTTGATGTATGCAAATAGGTACACGTCGGCCTCGCTGGCTGCATCCTATTTGCTTTGGAGATTCGAGGAGTCTAGAATTGCGTTACTTTCACACTATGTTCATGTCCCGCCTCATGTTCGTACGGAGTTGCGCCGGAACTCTGATGCTGGCTCTGGCTCTGGGCGGAGCGGCCTATGCGTCGTCCACCAGCACGTCCACAAAGAAGGCGCATCCGACGACGGCGCGGATGCAACATACGGGCACCAAGCGGTCACGAACCTCCAGCAGCCATAGTGCATCGCTGCATCACAACCGTTCCCGCTCTCGCCGAGGCAGGCCCAGACACCATCGGTCGACGATTACCGGGCAGCGCGTCATGGATTCCTCGCGGGCAACAGAGATTCAGCAGGCGCTGATCCAGGCGCACTATCTGAGCGGCAGCCCGACCGGACTATGGGACGCGGAAACGCAGGCGGCCATGGTCAAATACCAGAACGACAATGGCTGGCAAACGAAGATCACGCCCGACTCGCGCGCGCTGATCAAGCTGGGCCTGGGCCCGAAGCAGGATGCCGGAGAGTACGCTGCCCGGCCAGCGGGAATTGCGGAAACGTCGAACGGAGGGAGTCCCTCCAATGGAGCGCCGAAGGACACCATCCGCACCATGGCGACCTCAGAGATACCGACGGCAACTTCCACCAATTAACCATCGCGCTGCAAACTGTGCAGGCGCGACAGGTTCATTCGGGTAGCAGGCTGCGCTCCGTGGCGAACAGATCGCGCATGGTTTCGCGCCGTCGGATCAGGCGATGGCGATTGCCTTCGACCAGGACCTCCGCGGCGCGCGGACGAGAATTGTAGTTGGAGCTCAGTGACATCCCATAAGCTCCAGCATCGAGCAGTGCGATAGAGTCACCGCCTGCCAGCGCCGGCAATTCGCGATCCCGGGCAAAAAAATCTCCTGTCTCGCACACTGGACCCACCACATCCACCACAGCGGAGGAGCGCTTTGTCTGCCGGCGCAACGGCACGATGGAATGATAAGCCTGGTATAACGCAGGGCGAATCAGGTCATTCATCGCAGCGTCGGTGATGACGAAAGTTTTCGATCCATTGTGCTTGGTGTAGAGAACCTGGGCCAGCAGTGCACCTGCCTGGGCGATGATGAAACGTCCCGGCTCCAGCAGCAAATCGCCATCAAAACCGGAAAGCGCGGCGCGGATGTGCTGCGCGTATCCACGGACTGCGACCGTCGGATCGAAGGGTCGAGCGTCTTTGGAGCCTTTGCCGGCGCGCGAGGGATCGTCGTAGGAAATGCCGAGGCCGCCGCCCGCGTCGATGTGCTGAATTCGAATGCCGTGGAGCGATTGCAGCTCGCGCACCAGCGCCATCACCCGCTGCAGTGCTTGCCCGAAGGGCTCCGTCACGCGAATTTGCGATCCGATATGAACGCTGACACCTGTGGGAACCAGGAAGGGACTTTTTGCTGCAAGTCGATAGAGTGCGGTTGCATCGGCGATTGCAACACCAAATTTGTGCGCGGTCATCCCGGTAGATATATAGGGATGGGTGGCCGCGAAGACGTCCGGATTGACACGCATGGCCACCGGCGCGCGTTTGCGCAAATGGCGGGCGCGCTGTTCCAGCAGGTCAAGCTCGGCTGGGCTCTCCACGTTGAAGACCAGGATTCGCGCAGCCAGGGCAGCATCCATCTCGGCCGCAGTTTTGCCGACACCGGAGAAGACGACCTTGCGCAACGAGGGCTTCGCCGCCTGTCGCACACGCTCCAGTTCCCCGCCAGAAACAATATCAAACCCAGCGCCAGTGTCCCCAAGCATCCGCAGAATGGAAAGGTTGGGGTTGGCTTTGACGGAAAAGCAAAGGGTGGCGCGCATCCCGGCAAATGCTTCGGTGAACATGCGAACGCGATCAAGAATATTGTTGGCCGAATACACATAGAGGGGTGTGCCATATTCGCGCACCAGGCGCGCCAAGGGAACGCGATCGCAATAGAGCTCACGGTCTACGGCCCCGCCGTACTGAAACGGGCGCGCAATATCTAGAGGGGATTTTTTCAAAGGGCTTTCCTTGTCTGGTTTCCGGTCGCGTGCGGCCGGTATTTTCGATCGAGAAATTCGCCAATCAGGGATGCGAGTTTTTGCGGCTGCTCGAATGGAGCGTAATGGCCGGCGTTCTCGACGAGATGAAACTCCGCATCGGGGGCGTGGTCGACGATGACGCGCATCTCCGGCGGCGTGCTGCTTTGATCTTCTCCAGCCGCGATGACGCACATCGGGACGTGGATGGCAGGGAGGGTCGGGACGGAGTCCGGCCGCTCCATCAGGCCCTGCTGCACGGCCAGCATCGCCTGCAGGGACACGGCATTCATCATGTCGCGTGCCGCGGCTCGGACTTCCGGATGATGCTGCCTCGCCGTTGGTCCGATCAGGGTATCGGCCATGCGGTCGAAGAACTTTTCCAATCCGCCGGGTTGCTGTGCGGCTTGCATCGATTCGCGGCGAGTGTCGCGATTGGCCGCGGAGTCTGGCTGCGGCTTGCCGCAGGTACACACCAGCGCCGCCATTTGCTCGGGAAAGCGCCGCCAGTATTCGTAGAGGGCGTAGGTGCCGATGGAACAACCGACAAAGGCAGCGCGCTTAATGCCAGAGGCCGCGAGAACGGCGTAGACGTCTTCGGCCAGCCGGGACATGGAGATGGTTCCCGTGCCGGCGGACGATCGGCCATGCCCACGAAGATCGATCAGAGTCAGGGTATAGCGGTCGGCCAACTCCTTGGCGACCGGCAGCCAGAAGGCGTGGTGGACAGGCGTTGGATGGAGCAGGACCAGGTCTGGGCCGGAGCCGATTGTCACAGCAAATAAACGTGCTCCATCATGTTCAATGTTTAGCCGGGACTCGATTTGCATTTACGTCCACTATAAATGGCGATGCATTGAGGGATGAGGCCACAGGTTTGTCTCCAGTACGATACGTAGCGGCAATCATAGTGCGCTTGACCAGTTCTTCTCGGAGCAAACAGCTAGACCCTGGAAGGGCTTGCGGCAGAGCTCCCCGCCAAACCGATCAGGGCGACTACGCACAGGGCAGCACCGGCATGGAATGTGGAAGCGGCGCCCAGCTTATCCCAAATCAACCCAGCTACCGCGCTGGCAGCGAGCATGGCGATTCCACTGATCAGATTGAAAAAGCCATAGGCCGTGCCGCGCAGATCGGCGGGCGCGTTATCCGCCACCATGGTTGCGAGCAGGCCCTGGGTGATGCCCATGTGGACGCCCCAAAGCGCGACGCCCCCGAGCACAAAGCCCCAGTGACTGCTGTTCGCCAAGACCAGATCTGCGGCCACTAACACGACCAGGCCGAGGGCCAAAAGCTTGGTATGGCTCATACGATCCGAGAGCTTGCCAAATGGATACGCCGACGCGGAATAGATAACGTTCATCGCGACCATGACAAGCGGAACTAGCGCGATCGGGATACCCCCCTGCTGGGCTCTCAACACAAGAAACGCCTCGCTGAAGCGTGCCAGTGTAAACACTGCGCCGATACAGACGACCCACCAATAGGCCGGGGTCATGCGCTTCAGATTGCTTCGACGTATCGGGTTGACTCGCGCGGCAGGCCGATGCGATTTGGGTTCACGCACCCCAAACACAAGCAGCGCAACCGCTAATGCGCCAGGAATGGCCGCAACCCAGAACACTGCACGAAAGTTGTCGGCCCAGAGAAGCATCAGGCCGGTCGCCACCAGCGGACCGATAAAAGCGCCAACACTGTCAAGGGACTGGCGAAGGCCAAAGGCTGCACCAAGCAGAGGCGGCGGGGTGATGTCTGCGACCAGCGCATCCCGCGGAGCGCCGCGCAATCCCTTGCCACTGCGATCCACTAACCGAGCAAACAGAACGAAGCCGGTGGCAGGAGCCGCTGCAAATAATGGTTTGGACAACGCCCCCAGGGCGTACCCGGCAAGCGCCAGTCCCTTGCGCTTGCCAAGGTAGTCGCTCCAGGCGCCTGACAGCATTTTGACGAATAATGC
>JAJXZK010000150.1 GCA_021780095.1 Acidobacteriota bacterium
CGTCAGCGCCACCATCGGCACCTCCGGCGTCGTGTTCGCCGCCACCGATGCACCCATTCGCGACCCCCTCGGCCGCCTCCACACGTTCTGTCATGCCGTCCCCGGCCGCTGGCATGTCATGGGAGTGACCCAGGCCGCAGGCCTCTCCCTACGCTGGTTTCGCGATGTCGTCAGTGCCGGCGCGCAAGGCCAGCCCGCTTCGTATGAGCAGCTGATGACCCTCGCCGCCGAAGCTCCCGCAGGCAGCGATGGCGTCTTCTGGGCACCCTACCTCTTCGGTGAGCGGACCCCGCACCTCGATCCCGATGTCCGCGCCGCATTCATCGGGCTGACTGCATCCCATGGTCAGCCGCATCTTACGCGCGCCGTGCTCGAGGGCGTCGCCTACAGTCTGCGCGATACCTTCACCTTGTTTGCCGAACTTGGCATTCCCGTTCGCGGTGTGCGTCTCGGCGGCGGCGGCGCTCGCGGTCCACTCTGGCGGCAGATTCAGGCGGACATCTATGGCCGCCCCGTCGAACTTCTCGTCGCCGAAGAAGGTGGCGCATACGGAGCTGCACTGCTCGCGGGTGTTGGCGCAGGCGCATGGCCAGATATCGATGCTGCGTGCGAATCTTCTATTCGTGTGGCGGAAACCATTCAGCCCGATCCCGCCGCAGTCGAGGTCTACAACCGCGGCTATCAAACCTATCGCAAGCTCTATCCCGCGCTCGCCGGCCTGCGCGCCTGATCGAAGACCATGGCCGTCATCCTCGGACTCGATCAGGGAACCAGCAGCTCGCGTGCCGCCTTGATGCGCGCCGATGGAACGCTCACCCACATCGCCCAGCGGGAGCTACCGCAGATCTATCCACAACCCGGCTGGGTCGAACAGGATCCTGAAGCCATCTGGTCTTCGCAAGCCGCAGCCGTGCGTGCAGTTCTCGGCGATGCTGGCCTCGACCCCTCCGCCATTCACTGCATCGGCATCACCAACCAGCGCGAAACCACCCTCGTGTGGGAGCGAGCCACCGGTCGCCCCGTCGCCAACGCCATCGTCTGGCAGGATCGCCGCACCGCCGAAGATTGCGCCCAGCTCGCCGCCACCGAACACAACGGCCGCAACATCGAATCGCTCGTCTCAGAGAAAACCGGCCTCGTCCTCGATGCCTACTTCTCCGCCAGCAAAATTCGCTGGATTCTCCAGCATGTTCCCGGCGCGCGCGCTCAGGCGCAGGCTGGCCAGCTCGCATTCGGCACCGTCGACAGCTGGCTCATCTGGAAACTAACCGGCGGCCAACGCCACATCACCGACGTCTCCAACGCCTCGCGAACCCTGCTCTTCAACATCCACACGCTCACCTGGGATGACGACCTACTCGACATCTTCGACATCCCCCGCTCCATGCTGCCGCAAGTTGTCGACTCCAGCGGCAATCTCGCCACCGCGACCGAACTTCTTCCGCACGCCAACATCACCGGCATCGCCGGCGATCAGCAGGCCGCGCTCTTCGGACAAATGTGCCTCCACCCCGGCATGGCGAAAAACACCTACGGCACCGGCTGCTTCCTGATGCTGCAAACCGGCAGGATGCCAGTTCGCTCGCCCCACCGCCTGCTCACCACCGTCGCCTGGCGCATCGCCGGCCAAACCAACTACGCGCTCGAAGGCAGCATCTTCGTCGCCGGAGCTGCCATCCAGTGGCTGCGCGATGGCCTCGGCATCCTCAACAGCGCGCCCGAGGTGGAAGCCCTCGCGACCTCCGTTCCCGACAGCGGCGGCGTCGTCTTTGTCCCCGCGCTCACCGGCCTCGGCGCGCCTCATTGGGACCCGCACGCACGCGGCGCCATCTTCGGCCTCACCCGCGGCGCAACTCGCGCCCACTTGGCTCGCGCAGCACTCGAAGGCATCGCGTTTCAGGTTGCTGATATTGTCCGAGCCATGGAGACCAACGCGGACGGTTCTGCCGACGGCCTACGTGTCCACGAGCTGCGCGTCGATGGCGGCGCCTCCACCAACGACCTGCTCATGCAGATGCAGGCCGACGTTCTCGGCATCCCCATCGTGCGCTCGCAAACCTCCGAAGCCACCGTGCTCGGCGCCTGCTATCTCGCGGGCCTGGGAGCAGGCATCTGGTCCGGCGTAGAAAAATTGGAGCAGCAATGGCACGAATCGCGCCGCTTCGATCCACAATCCAATCCCGAAGAACGCCGCCTCAAAATCGCCGCCTGGCACCAAGCCATCCACCGCACCCGCAGATCCTAGCCCGTCCGGCGCCTTCTGCCTCTCTTCCCACAAATAGACTGCACGGTTCAAGCGGCCCCTTCTGCTCCGCGACTGGAATCCGCGATATTCCCGCTTGCCTCCGCTCGGGACCGCTCTGTATAAAGGTGTGTCTTAGCAACTGCCACTTCATATTTCGATGCGCCCAATCTGTCAAACGGATTGGAAGACAAGGAAGGCGTTCCTTATGCTGTTTTTGCGCCACACCATTTCTGCCGCCAGAGTCCTGTCGATTTCCGCCCTCTCGATTACAACTGCCCTGATATCGGGCTGCGCCGGCGGAGGCGCACAACAGCCCTCAACCGGCTTCAGCGGAAATACCCCGGTCACCGTCCTGGCGTCCAGCACCGCAAACGATCAGTTGTCGCAATTCAACATCAATTTCACCAGCCTCACCTTGTCCACCCAGACTGGGCAGACCGCCACCCTTTTGACAACTCCGACAAACGTGGAATTCATTCACTTGAACGGCGCATCCGAGCCGTTGGCCACGGCGAGCGTGCCCCAGGGCGTCTACACCTCGGCGACCGCGATCATTGGAAACTCCGGCTTCGTCTGCGTGGCCAACGTCCCCAGCGCCAATAGCGTCTACGTCAGCACCTATGCCTACGGAAGTACTCCCTCCTCCCAAGTCACCGTGACCCTGCCCGCTCCCATCACCGTCACCGGCACGGCCATGGTGCTTTCGCTGGATATGCTGGTTTCGAAGTCGGCGACGTATTCCAGCTGCGCGGAAACAAGCCCGTCGGATACGTATTCCATCAACCCGACCTTCAACCTCGCTCCCATTACGCTCGCGTCCCAGCCAACCAATATCCAAAACGGCAGATTGACCGGACTGGGCGGACTCATCGCCTCGGTCGATACCGCCGGAAGCAGCTTCACCGTAGCATCGGCGGACGGCGACCTATGCGTTCCTCCCACTGGTCAAGTCTGTCAACCGGGTACCTCGAACGGTCCCGTCTGGCAAGTCGCCTCCAATAGCAATACCGTGTTTCAAGGTGTCGGCGGCTTTTCCGCGCTCGCCGCCGGAATGCCTGTGGACATGGACGCGACCATTCAGCCAGATGGTTCACTGCTGGCTACGCGAATCGCAGTTGCGGCTACGAATATCACCAACCTGAGCGTCTTCAGTGGGCCGCTGATTCAATTGGCCTCTTCGCAACCGACCGCCTCTTTCTTAGGACGCGAACAACAAGGCTACTTGTTCGGCATCGGCCCCGGTGTCGGTTCAGGCTATTTCAGTTTTGGCAGTGCAACATTCCAGATTTCCAGTCAGTTCACCAATCTCGAGAACCTTCCCTTTTCCGCTACATTTAGTGCCGCGACTATGTTCGCAGGCCAGAATATTTCCTATACCACGAACGCGCCTGCGATTCAGTCTGGCCCCACTTACGATCCGGCGGCCACGGTCACGCTGATACCGCAAACCATCGACGGCACCGTCACCACAGTTTCCAGCGAGGGCGGCTTCGACACCTACACCGTTGCACTTGCGCCGTACGACCTGGTCCAGAATCTCGCCGTGCAGCCCGGTCAAACCACGGCGCTGACGAATCCAGGCAGCATCGTTGTCTATGCGGATAGCAACACGCAAATGCTCGCTACCGATCCACCGACCGTAGGGGGTCTGTTGCGTTTCAATGGACTATTATTCAACGACCACGGAACCGCAAAGATGGACTGCGCCTGGATAGGCGATGGGGTCCCCGAATAGGCCGCGTCTACCTCGTGCGATTCGCCCAAAAAGCTTGCCGCATACAGTCTTCCTTTTCAGAAAGGCCGCATGCGGCAAATACTTCCTAGAACATTCCTGCAGTTCCGCTACACCCTCCCTACCGCGTATCTCCCGTCGAAGCGGACCCCGTCTGCCGACTGCTCCAGAGAGTGCCCTGAGCGAGCCATAGGCGAGTCCAATGGGTCTCGTACTTGAGACCCGGAATATGGATTCGACCCGTCGGGCACCATGATGCGGAGAACACAGCACCCCATTTGGCACTGAATTTGGGCCCAAAACGGTAGAATGGTCAAAGACGTCCGCGCACCCAGGTCTTTATTTGGCACACTACGTGCGCTTTTTTTGCCGAAAATCAGAAAATCACCCGGCCAAGCGCATAAAACCCCAGATAAGCGCCTTTTAATCATCAGCTTACATCAATTCCAGCCCTTGCATAATCCTTCAATTGCGCTGCATAATCCTTCAATTATCCAACATAATCCTTCAATTATTTCCGCCTCCATCGCCGGCTGCCGGGTGCCCCATGGCTCGCTTTTGAGACACGGGATTGCGTATCCCAAAAAACATGCCGCACACAATCTTCCGTTTCAGAAAGACCACATGCGGCAAAATACTACATTCCTGCAGTTTGACTACACCTTTGTTACCGCGTATCTCCCGTCGAAGCCGCCCCGGTCTGCTTGGCACGCGCTTCTTCCACCGCTGCCTGGGCTGCCGCAAGGCGCGCCGTCAGCAACCGGAACGGAGAGCACGAAACATAGTTGAGTCCGATTCTGTGGCAGAACTTCACCGACTCCGGTTCTCCGCCATGCTCGCCGCAAATCCCAAGCTTCAACGCCGCCCGAGATTCGCGTCCCTTACCGACCGCCGTCTTCAACAACTGGCCCACACCCTCCTGGTCCAGCACCGCGAACGGATCCTGCTTGAAGATTCCCTGAGCGATATACGCCGGCAGAAACTGGTTGATGTCGTCGCGAGAAATGCCAAACGTCGTCTGCGTCAGGTCGTTGGTCCCGAAGCTGAAGAATTCCGCCTCCTGCGCGATTTGATCGGCCACCAGCGCAGCGCGCGGAAGCTCGATCATCGTTCCCACCAGGTACTCCACAGACTCATCCTTTTCAGCAAATACCTGACGAGCGACGCGGCGAATAATCGCAGCCTGGTTCTTCATTTCCTCGATCGTGCTGATCAGAGGAATCATCACTTCCACCTTCACATCCTTGCCCGACTTCTTCACCGCGACCGCCGCCTCAAAAATGGCGCGGGCCTGCATCTCGGTCACCTCCGGGAAAGTAATTCCCAAACGGCAACCGCGCAGTCCCAGCATCGGATTGGTCTCGTGCAGTTCTTCCACGCGACGCAGCAAGGTGTGCAGCTCTTTCAGTTTCGGCGAACGCGGCTTGGTGATTTCCAGGCGAGCAATTTCCACCAGCAAATCTTCCCGCTTCGGCAGAAACTCGTGCAGCGGCGGATCCAGCAACCGAACCGTCACCGGCAGCCCATTCATCGCTTTGAACAATCCCGTAAAGTCCGCCCGCTGCATCGGCAGCAACTTCTTCAGCGCCGCCTGACGCTCTTTCAGATCGTTCGCCAGAATCATGGCTTGCATGTGCGGCAGCCGATCCTTCTCAAAAAACATATGCTCCGTGCGGCACAGTCCAATGCCTTCCGCGCCGAACTGGATCGCCTGCTTGGCATCGCGAGGAATGTCCGCGTTGGCGCGAACCCGCAGCTTGCGCAGCGGATCCACCCAGGACATGAAGCGCACCAGCGTTGGATCGTCCGGCGATGCCGGCAGAATGCCTAGCTTGCCGAAGATCACACGGCCGGTGGTTCCATCCATCGAAATCCAGT
>JAJXZK010000109.1 GCA_021780095.1 Acidobacteriota bacterium
GGCACGGCCCCCAGCAGCCGGTAAGGGACACTGGCAGCGATGTGTTCATCTTCCGGGCGGGTCAACCAATCGAGCTTGGGCATGTAAAGCCAAATTGTATGGCATTGGTTTAAGGATTGTGGTCCGCCCCGGCAAAGCACAATTCGCCGTGGGATCAGACATGCTGAAATCAGAGCAATGTCCGATGCGAGAATTTCGGGTCCGATGTGTTTGGGAGCCGCATGGCTATTGCGGTTTGTAGACTGCTGAAACTGTAAAAACCGTAGAAAAACCTCTGACAAATTTAGTTCGGACATTGCCTCTCAAACCGCTGGCGCTAGGCGTACCCCGGGCTGGCGCGAACCCCACAAGGCGAACCTCCTGGGAGTACCTTTTCCTCCAAGCGTCAAGCTGTAAGTGATAGATACACAATCGGCTTGCGGCGGCGCGGCGCGTGAGATGATCCGTGCCGGTTTTGTATTCCACGGGCGAGATGAGCCTACAAAGAACTGGCTGGTGCGACCGCTGGCTCCATGATGGCGGCGAATGCGGCGGATTATTCTCTAACCCGTTGCCTGAGATGGACATAGCGCGTAATGCGTTGTGCGCCTTGCGGTCTCAAGCTGTCCATTCCTTGCCCTCGCCGGACTCACAACCGGTAGTAAACGATGCAGCGGGCGGCCAACGCTCGATAGACACAATGAAAATGCCGCTTCCCGCTACGTGCGAGGGGAAACGGCATTTGGGAGTGTGGCAGTTCTGACGCTGGGTTGGCTCTACGGGCTTGCTGCGTTCAACGGCTTGTCCAGACTGCGCACAGCCGCATGAAGAACCGCATTGCGAACATGGCTGTATCGGGCAAGCATCCGGGGTGAAATATGCCCAGCCAATGCCTTGATAGTGGAATCGCTGACCGGCCTTTCCGCCAAGCGGCTGATGAAGGTATGCCGCAGATCGTGCCAGCGGCATTGCACGCCAGTCTTTTTGCGGATACCAGACCATGCCGTACTCCAGCCCGTGATGGGACGGGTCGCATCGAAGTGGTAGCGACCGCCGAAGCCGTAACTCTCGGTAGGGAAGATGTAGTGTTCGGGTTGGACGGCGGCAAACTGCGCTCGCCAGCTATCGAGCGCAATCCAGGCAGTCGAATTGAGAGGGACGATGCGGCCCGTTCCGGCCTCCGTTTTGGATCGCATCACTCGCAACGTGTGTTTCCGCCGGTCAATATCGCGCCATTGCAGGTTGCACAATTCAAACCGCCGCAGTCCGGTATGGACGGAGAGCAGAATGGCCGTGTGCAAGCTCTCGCTTGGGCATGTTCGCGCAGCCGCCAGCAGCCGTCGCAATTCCAGTTCCTCAAGGGCGCGCCCTACATCCGTGCGCTGGCGAAGGCGTTTGACATCGGGCCGCAAGTCTTCCCAGAGACGGGCCTTGCGGAGGATGGATCGCAGTGTCGTTGTTTCCTGATTGATCGTCGCTGCGCTGGCACCTTCCACCAGCCGGGTCGATTGGTATTTTCCGATGGCAAGGGGCGTGATTCGATGCAGCTTTGTGCAACCGAAAAATCCCACCAGATGCCGCAGATTGTACCGGGCCGCCGATTCTGTCGAGTGTGTCCATCCGGCGCGGCGCTCGCTATGCCAGAGCTTCGCGGCCTCCGCCAGAGTGATGAATTGCGAGTAGCCGCCATGCGGACATAGCAACGCTTGGGAATGCCGGGCCTCAGCGATTTCCTCCGCCAAGGGACGAAATTCTGTTTTCGTCGATTGCCGAATTTTGCGCCCGTCGATTTGAAACTCATACCACCAGAATTTACCTCGCTTGTAGAGCATGGGGAAAGCTCCTCTCCAGGTTCCGCTAATTGTTAGAGTCGAGCATCGTAGAGCGCCAGCGCAGCCGGGTTAGTCTGGCTGGATGCGCGGGTCATTGCAACATCGCCTTCCGGTCTTCCAGCTCCACACGGCAGCCAACAGATACCAGTCTTGCAAGCAACTCTGACAGCGGCCAGCATCCGGCCAGAAAGTTCCGGTTGTGCAGACGGGCGTCCACTTGCCCCAAGGTGGATTGGATGAAGATGCCGGTATCGAGAACCGTTTCCGATTCCGACAGCCGGAACGGGGCGGTTACAGGCGCGTAGGACAGTAGCCGGACACCGGACGGCATGACAGGACGTTGCGCCAGCAGTTCGACAAGCTCCGGTTTGTGCTCGCGGATCATGCTTACCAGCGGCCTGAGACTTTCCGGTAGCCGGGCACGCACCTTGTCGCCCTCCAGCCATAATTGGCCGCCAGCAGCGGAAACGGTTTCGAGAATTTCAATAGCCTGCACTGCTATACCTCCACATCGAAGACAGGCTCACCGTTCATAGATGACACCATCGGTGACACATCGACGACAGCTCTTGAGCGCGTGTCGTTTATGGTGAAACCCGCATCGAATAAGGCTGATTCCATTGGTTCCCGTCCATCAGCGACACTTTCCGAATGCGTGTCGCCGATGGTGTCGCCGATAGTTGGAAGACTCCAATAGACTTTTCTCCCGCTGCCAAACCCGATGGATTCTTTTACTACCCCAAGCCGCTTGGCTGCCCGCTGGAGCGTTCGGCGCATGATTCCGTAGCCGGAGAGCGCCTGCCGCGTAAGCGTGGCTGAATCCACCTTGCCGTGAGCCAGAGCTTCGCGCAAAAAGTCGTCCGCGTCCGGTTGGCTGCCATCACTCGTTTGGCCTCGCAGCAAGTCTGCCGCCCGCAATTGGCTTGCACCATGCCACGCGAAAGGGTCAAGTCGGAACTGGTAGCTCTGCGCTCCGGGCTTCGTGAGGTTGCTTTTCGCAATGGCCGCAACCCGAACATTTTCGTCTTCCGGGTGTTGGGCTACCAGAATGACGTGCCGGGCTGTCGCGCTGATACCGACAGAGCCACTGATCTTGCCCACGGGATCATTCGTCTGGGCTTTATTCGTGTGATGGATGACCACGATGGCACAGCCATGCGTCGCCGCCAGTTTGCGGAGCGCCACTAGCATTGGCGCAACGTCGCCGTGAGAGTTTAGGTCAACCTTGCTGGGCTTGTGCGTGGTCAGACTGTCGATCACCACAAGAGCCGGTCGCAGTTTGACAATGTGCTCCTCCAGCGCTGGAATGTCGCCAAGGCCCCAGGGCACGTCCGATTCCTCGTCTTCCACGTAGAGGCGGGAAAGATCGCCGCCCAGCCGGGTGAAGATGCGGCGCAATTGCGCCTCTGAATCTTCGTTCGATAGCATCAGCACATCGCGGGCTTCTCGTTTGCCGCCAATGATCGGTACGCGGCCATTGGTGACGGATGCTGCCCAGTCCATGCAGGCGGTTGTTTTGCCAAGTCCCACCTGCCCAGCTACAACAATCAGCGAATCGTCCGGCAGAAAGTCAGCCACCAGCCAGTGTTGGTCGCGATCCGCAATGTCTGAGCCTCGCTTCAGCCTCAGGCCGATGGAGTCGCCCTGCTTGTCCGGCGCAAGCGTCCGGGTTTCAACTTGCTTGAAGTCGGCGGCAATAGCCTTCAATTCATCGTGAATTATCAACTGAAAACCTCCACTTCGACGGCCCGCTGAAAGTCCAGGCAATCGTGAAATTCGCGGCCCAGTTCGTCCCTTCTTTCCGGTTCGCCATTGAAAACCGCATCCGCAATCACGGCCATTCGGCTTGTACAGGCCCGATAGCCTTTCATTAGTGCAATGCGGCGGCGGCGCTGGCGCGAATGTTCAAGCGCCTGCGTGGCCCGGCGCAATTCCAGTTCGCGGCGCGATGCTGGTGTCAAAGGCGCATCGAACAGGTCGCGCATGGACAGGCCCAGCGCGGAGACAATCTGTTGCGGCGTACATCCGTGCGACCAATCTTTCAAAAGAACGCCGGAATGCCCTTGCGTGATCGTCAGCGATGGATGCCGGTCGTCATGTGCCGGACATCGCGCAATCCAGCGTCCCCGGCCAGCGGGTCGTGCCCGCAACAAGTCGGCGAAGGAATCGGCAGTCATGGACGGCCACTCTTCCGTCCCATATCGGGACGGGCACGAATGCGTTCGTCAACCCAGGCGTCAATTTCCGCTTCGACGAATCCTATTGAACGAGCGCCCAAGCTGACGGGACGCGGGAAGCTGCCTTCTGCGAGCCGGAGATAGATTGTTGAGCGCGACAAACCCGTGCGGGCTTTCACGTCCGGCAGTCGAAGTATTGTTTGAGCCATCTGTTTTCCTCCTTCAAGGTTTCTCTCACCAAGTGAGCCGAGTACCAAATCGCGCGAGACCTTCCAATGCCATCCTTGTCTCATGGGGGGTCACGGAGCGACATATTAGGGGTAACTGGTAGTCGATTGACAGGCAGGAGCCATGCAACCCGTAGCGTGACGATTTTGTGAAGGTGTACTTTCAGGGATGGGGATTTGGAAGAAAAAGGATAGGACTTCCACGTTCATGTGCGGGCGTACGAGTTGGCCCAACACCCAGCGCGACCGCGCCTCAGTTTCGCTTTAGGGAGGAAGCCCTTGTGGCGGCTTATAAGCAGGCAAAGCTATCTATCAGGCCGGGGCTCCGCCGAAATTGCCCACGATCACTTTGGAGCCGCTGGCAACGCTATCCAGATAATCGGCCCACCATTGCATCATGCGCTTGCGCTCTTTCAGGTATTCGGCGCGATTGTATGCGCCGCGAACAGCGTTCCTTTCGCAGTGGGCAAGCTGACGTTCTATCACATCCGGGCCGAAGCCTTGCTCATTCAGGATGGTGGAAGCGACGGCGCGAAAGCCGTGCCCAGTCATCTTGCCCGCGTATCCCATGCGCTTGAGGGCCATCAGCATCGCGCCATTGGACATGGTTTTTGCCGCGTTCCGTCCGGGCAGAATGAATGGGCTGGAACCGGAAAGCCGCTTCAGTTCCGCAAGGCGCGTGAGCGTCTGCGCTGCCAGCGGTACGATGTGCTCCGTCCGCATCTTCATGCGCTCTGCCGGAATCACCCAGATTTTCTCATCCAGGTGGAACTCGTCCCACATCGCGCCAATCAATTCGCCGGTACGAACGAACGTGAGCGCGAGCAATTCCAGCGCCAGGCGCACTTGGCTGCTGCCCAGCCGGTCGTATCCCGCGATGGACTGCATCAATGTCGGCAGTTCCTCCGGGCGCACGGCTGCCTGATTCTTTTTCTTGTGCGGTGTCAGAGCGCCATACAAGTCCTTCGACAGATCGCGGCTGCATCGGCCCGTGGCGATGCCATAGCGGAACACTTGCCCGCACACCTGCAAGAGTCGATGCGCCAGATCGTGCGATCCGCGCGATTCAATCTTGCGGAGAGCCGCAAGCAACTCCGGCGCTTCCAAGTCGGCAATTGGGCGCTTGCCCAGAGCAGGGAAGATGTTCGCTTCCAGACGGCGTTGGACATCGCGCGTGTGGGACGCGCTCCACTGGTGGACATGCTTGCCGTACCATTCCTTTGCTACAGACTCAAAGGAATTGGCTGCTGCTGCGATCTTGGCTTGCTGCTCCGCCTTGCGCGACTCCGCCGGGTCTACACCAGCCGCGCGCTTCTCTTGCAGAGCATCGCGGCGTGAGCGAGCTAGTGTCAGACTGACATGCGGATACTCGCCGAGCGCAAGCGATTGTTCCTTGCCGTCCACCTGCCATCGAAACCGCCAATGCTTCTTGCCGTTGGCAAAAATCCAAAGGTACAAGCCGCCGCCGTCGGAGAGTTTCAAGATGGACTGGCCTTTAGGGCATTTGGCTTTTCTCAGCTTCACGTCATTCAGGAGTTTTGTCGGCATGGTTGTGGTAGACCGTGGTAGAGTTTGGAGTCCCCGGTTGTGGTAGGGCTGCTCTACCACAGAACCTTACCACAACTTAGGCTCGGATGCAGCGAGACATAATTGCACCGCTTTGGATGCTATTTTCGTGTAAGTTGCTGATTTTATGTAGTGGATTGGACTTGCTGGGACGTGGCTGGATAGGCTTATGGCGGAGAGGGTGGGATTCGAACCCACGTTACCTTGCGGTAAACACGCTTTCCAAGCGTGCGCCTTCAGCCACTCGGCCACCTCTCCAGACAAGGACGTTGACACTTGAATCTACCACAAGGGCGGCAGTGCGTGCAGCGTGGCGAAGTTGCTTGTGCGCGATCCGACGGAAGTGATACGCCCAATTTTCAGGGCAGACGTCTACTTCGCTCCTTCTTCCGGAAAGAAAGGCAATGCGCGACGCCAAGGGGGGCAAGCACTGCTTGCAGCCGCGTATCCAAATTGCAATGCTTCAGGGGTTAGAAGGTACGATTTGGCGAGAAATTTACGATCCAGCAGCGGTATACTTTTGGTATATGCCAAAATACTCGGTCGTGGTTCCGTTCCATAACGAAGAAGAAAGTGTTACCGCTCTCTATGACACTTTGAAAGCCGTTATGGAACAGGTAGGGGACCCGTTTGAACTGATCTTTGTCGACGATGGTTCGACAGATCGCACCTATCGCCTGTTGGAAGAGATTACTGCCGTCGACAGCCGCGTCATGGTCGTGAAGCTGCGCCGCAACTTTGGCCAGACCTCCGCGCTGGCTGCGGGCTTTGATCATGCCCAAGGGGATTTTGTCCTGGCGATGGATGGCGATCTGCAACACGATCCGGCAGAGATTCCGAATTTTCTTGCCAAGCTGGAAGAGGGCTACGACGTCGTCAGTGGCTGGCGCAAAGAACGCATCGATAATTTTGTGATGCGACGCATTCCTTCCCGTTGCGCCAATTGGCTGATGGCGAAGCTGTCCGGCGTCGAGATTCACGATTTTGGGACGACCTACAAAGCGTATCGCAGGGAAGTGATCCAGAATATTCCGTTGTACGGGGAGATGCACCGCTTTATTCCCGCCCTGGCTTCCTGGTATGGTGCATCGATTTGCGAGATTCCTATCAAGAACATCAATCGCGAGCGGGGAAAATCGCACTACGGCATTTCGCGGACGTTCCGGGTGTTTTTTGACCTGATGACGATTCGCTTCCTGCTGAAGTACATGTCGCGGCCGATGCATTTCTTCGGCTCGCTGGGCGCGACCAGCATGATGGGCGGCTTCGCCCTATCGATGTGGCTGCTGATTTTGAAGGTCCTGACGCATCAGCACATCATGGATCAGCACGGTCCTTTATTTGTCGTGGCGGGAGTTCTGATTCTGGCGGGCATCCAGTTGCTGGCCGTGGGTCTGATTGGCGAACTGCTGGTGCGGCATTTCTATCAGGGCCAAGGGCGTGCGCCGTATACGATTGACCGAGTCATTCGCCTGAATGCGTCGGGAGAAGCCAGCATTCTGCGCGGAGAGTAATTCTCCGCCTGCTGCATCTTCCGCCATAGCCAGCTGAGGCCGCCCATGAAAGCTATTCAAATTACCAAGACCGGTGGATCGGAAGTGATCTATGCGGTGGAATTGGCTCGTCCCGTTCCGGCCGCTGGCCAGGTGCTGGTGGAAGTAGAAGCCATTGGCGTCAACTTCATCGATATTTATTACCGCGAAGGTGTCTATCCTGCGCCGCTGCCGCTGACGCTGGGACAGGAAGGTGCCGGCGTTGTGGTTGAGCTCGGCGCGGAGGTGAAGCATCTTCGCGTGGGAGATCGCGTCGCCTGGTGCACCTCCCTGGGCGCATATGCTGAGTTCGCCGTGGTTGCCGAGAAGGCATTGGTCGCTGTTCCCGCCAAGGTAACGTTTGAACAGGCAGCCGCCAGTCTTTTGCAGGGCATGACGGCGCAATACTTGACCACCACGACATTTCCGCTCAAATCCGGTAATACGGCGCTGGTCCATGCCGGGGCGGGCGGCGTGGGATTGCTGCTGACGCAGATGGCAGTTGAAGCGGGTGCGCATGTCATTTCTACTGTGTCGACTCCGGAGAAGGCGGAGCTGGCTCGCGCGGCGGGCGCACAGGACGTGATTTTGTATTCGCAGGAGGACTTTGAGCCTGCGGTGAAAAGGATCACTGGCGGTAGAGGCGTCGACGTTGTGTACGATTCAGTTGGCAAAGATACCTTCGAGCGATCCTTGAACTGTTTGCGGCATCGCGGAATGCTGGTGTTATTTGGTGCCTCCAGCGGTTCGGTGCCTCCGTTCGACCTGATCCAGCTTTCCCGTGGCGGATCATTATTTTTGACGCGTCCCAGCCTGGCGCACTACGTGGAGAGCAGGGAAGAGCTGGAGGCTCGGTCGGCGGATGTTTTTGGTCGCATCGAGCGGGGCACCCTGAAGCTGCGCGTCCATCAAAGTTTTACGCTGGCAGATGCGGCCAAGGCACAAGATGCCTTGAAATCTCGCGCCACGACAGGGAAATTGCTGCTGGTTCCGTAAATTCTGTGCCGCGTATTAGGATGGGATTTACCCCACTCAAGCCAACATCCTTTTGGCTAGAGAGGGATCAGTAGAATTGTCACGTCCCGCAACGAAACAGCCAGGGGTGAAAACACGCTACCCGCGGCGGAACATGGAGAATAGGCCGCGTTTTTTTGGTGCGGTAAATTCTTCATTTTCTTCGAAGGCGCGCGCTGGCTCCGGTTGCTCCGGCAATCCATTTCCATCAAACACTGCTTGTGGATTTTGCACACAGAGGCGTTCCGCGGTTTCCTCTCCGTAGTGCTGGGAGAGGAATTCGAAGGCCTTGCTCATCACAGGGGGTCGGGACGTTGTATTGTGGGCGTCGGTGGCAATCATGTGCACCCACCCCCAATCGAGAAGCTCGCGAGCAATGCGCTGCGGACCTCGGCCGAAACCGCCGGTGAGCGAACCCGCCGTGACCTGCACCAGGCAGCCCATGCGCAGCCACTGCGCCAGTTTTTCCGGTTTCTGCATCAGGGTCAAGTTGCGTTCCGGATGAGTCAGGATGGGAACCATGCCGGCGACCGCCATCTCATAAAAGCTGGAGGATATATTTTGCGGAATGCCGAAATCAGGAAACTCCACCAACAAATATTTCTTGCCGTTGACCGTATATTTAGTCGGGTGGGTCAGCGCGTCTTCAATATTGTCGAAGCTTAAATGGAAGTCGCAACCAAGACCGAGCGTCAGGCGATCACCAAGCTTCCGTTGCAACTCGGCCAGCAGCGAAGCATTCTCTTCCGGGCGAAAGATGTAATCGCTGTTGGCGTGCGGTGTGCATGCGACGTGAGTGATGCCATCCTTGATGGCAATCTTCGCCATCTCGAGCGAGGTCTCCCAATCTCTGGCGCCATCGTCGAGCCCAGGTAACAGATGGTGATGAATGTCGATCATAGTTTGCCGAACGGTCGTTCCTGCTTCAATCCTGTCCTGCCAGAGTTGCCACCATCGATTGGAAGATGCGCAGTCCGTCCGCCGAGCCCAGCAACGCTTCACTCGATCGGTCAGGGTGCGGCATCATCCCCAGCACATTGCGTCCTTCACTTAAGATACCGGCAATATTCTGCAGAGAGCCGTTGGGGTTGGCTTCCGGTGTAATCTCGCCCGCGGCTGTCGAGTAGCGAAAGGCAATGCGGCGCTGCGCTTCGAGTTGCTTGAGGGTAGCGGGGTCACAGAAGTAATTTCCCTCCATGTGGCCGATGGGAATCTTCAGGACCTGGCCTTCCTGCAACAGGTTGGTGAAGGGAGAATCGCTGGTTTCTGTGCGCAGATGAATCTGTTTGCAAATGTATTTCAGTCCCGAGTTGCGCATCAGTGCGCCGGGCAGCAGGCCGCTCTCCGTCAGGATTTGAAATCCGTTGCAGATGCCCAGCACCAGGCCGCCGGACGCAGCAAATTTCTTGACTGACTGCATGATGGGCGCGAAGTGGGCGATGGCGCCGGTGCGAAGATAATCGCCATAGGCGAAGCCGCCGGGCACAAGAATAGCATCGCAATTCTCAAGCTGTTCGCTTTCGTGCCACAGAAAAACGACTGGCTCGCCCACCACTTCGGAGATGACGTGGTAGGTGTCGTGATCGCAGTTGGAACCAGGAAAGACAAGCACGCCAAATTTCATTTGCATGTAGTTTATCAGCGGATTTCGGGTTGCTATGATCACAGAATTCCATGGGAGAGGCTTTTTGGCTGATGGGCCGCACACGGGTGTCGCTTTCGTGTCAATCGTATTGAATTCGCGCTCTCGTTGTCGCCAGCACTGCAAGACCCAGGGCGTCCGGCAATGAACGAGCCACAGACTCGGCGATCCAACTTCCATCCGGCGACGCTGGGTCCTCCGGCGGTGAAAGCTGGACGAGCGTTGCTGCACTGGTTGCGAGCGACCTTTGTCGACGCTTTGCTGGTGGGAGCCCTATGGCTGATTGGTTTGTGGCTGCTGCATATTCCCCTGGCGCCGTTGTGGGCCTTGATTGCTGCGCTGGTGCAATTCATCCCGCAATTCGGGGGTATGCTGGCATTGATCGGGCCGAGTCTGACGCTGCTCTTTACCGATGGCGGATGGGTGAACTTTGGTCTGCTGCTGGGAGTTTATGCGGTCATCGTTGTCATCGACCAACTGGGCTTGCAGCCCTGGCTGATGAAAAGAAATGCCAAGGTGCCGATCTGGGCATCGATCTTCGGGCCAATCCTGTTGGGGATCGTCATTCCATTTTGGGGAGTGTTGCTGGCGCCACCCTTGTTGGCAGTCATTTTTGCATTTCGTAAGCCACGGTCGCGGAAAGCGTAGACCAGCGACGCCATCCCCGCTAATTTTCCGCCTTGGTGGGCTGTTTTTAGCCGCTTTTTTGAAGACGGCGCGCTTAGGGGAAGGGGCGGAGGCCGTTCTTTCCCAGCGTGATAAAATCAGGTTTTATGCGGACGCGTCGCGGCCGCGGTAGCATCTTTAATTTTCATCGAAAGTAGTTCACGAGGGTCTTCCATGTCCGGCCATTCAAAATGGGCCACCATCAAGCATAAGAAGGGCGCGACCGACGCCAAACGCGGCAAGATTTTCACGCGCCTAATCAAGGAAATCACCATGGCTGCGCGGGCCGGCGGGGGAGATCCAGACGGCAATCCGCGGCTGCGTGGGGCCATTGCGGCTGCCAAAGCGGAAAACATGCCGCAGGACAATATCAAGCGCGCGATTCAACGCGGTACGGGTGAGCTGGAAGGTGCGGCCTACGAGGAAATCATGTTCGAGGGTTACGGTCCCGGTGGCGTTGCCGTCATCGTGGAAGCGACGACCGATAATCGCAATCGGACGGTCAGCGAAATTCGCCATGGATTTTCAAAGAACGGCGGCAACCTGGGCGAATCGAATTCCGTGTCATGGATGTTTTCGAAGAAGGGTCTCATCTCCGTTGCCAAGTCGGCTGCGGGTGAAGACAAACTGATGGATCTGGTGCTGGAAGCCGGCGGCGACGATATTCGCGATGAAGGCGATTCGTGGGAAATCATTACCGAGCCGGCCGCTTTCGAGGCCGTTCTGGCAGCGATCAAGGGCGCAGGCATCGAGACGCAGATGGCAGAAGTGACGATGCTGGCCTCCACCTACACCAAGCTGGAAGGCTCGGCGGCAGCGCAGATGATTCGCCTGCTGGAGGCGTTGGAAGATCAGGATGATGTGCAGAATGTGTATTCCAACTTCGATATCGACGCCAAGCAGATGGAAGAAGTCGCGGGCTGAGGAAGACCTGTCCTGACACCCGTCAAAGAAAATAAGATTGACGCCCACGCGCTCAGCGTGGGGCGGTATGTTGGAGCGCTCTTGAAGAAGTCGATGGTTGTGTTGGCTGTGTTTTTGCTTGGCATGGTGCCGGTTTCTCTCTCCCAGACAAGTTCCTCGACTATCCCTTCGGATGCAGGCCGCACTGCGTCGATACAGACCGGTTCCAGCGATGATTTTGTTTCCCACGCGATGAAGCGTGACCCGTGGGACCGCGGAGTTTTCATCGACGGCGGATTTGGTACGTCGGGAGAAACCAGCGATCATTTTCTGAACGCAGGCGTGCGCATCGGAAAAGTGTTGACGGACGCAGCCGGCCCGGGAATTCTCCGCGGGCAATTCGAATACGCGATCGAACTGATTCCATACTGGCAGGCATTTACGCCGAAAGAGACTTACACGCTTGGACCGCAATTGCCCTCGGTCACCACTGGCGGCACCTACACCGGGCTCAGCATGACACCGGCGATTTTTCGCTGGAACCTGGTTCGATGGAAGCGCGTGATGCCGTGGCTGCAAGGCGGGGGGGGCCTGATTTGGACCAATCATAAGTTTCCGCCGAATGGTTCGCGAGGCACCAGCGTCTGGAATTTTGAGCCGCAGATTGGCGTGGGCATGCATTATTTCGTAAAGCGGGACCGGGCGATCACCTTTGCGGCGAATGCCGTTCATATTTCTAATGCCAGCCTAGGGGATGCGAACCCTGGCGTTAATGCAACTGTCCAATTCCAAATTGGCTACACGTGGTGGAAGTGAGAAACGCGTCTCGATGAATACGAAGGAATCCGTGATCGAGTGTGTTCCGAATTTCTCAGAAGGAACCAATGTGGCCGCTGTGCGCGAGATTGTGCATGCCATGCAGGTGGATGGGGTTTCCTTGCTGGACTACTCGCTTGACCCGGACCACAACCGGTCGGTGGTTACGATTGCGGGGGCTCCGGGGCCGGTGATGGAATCGGTTTTGCGAGGAGTGGGTAAATCCACTGAATTGATTGATATGACGGCGCAGCACGGCGTCCATCCCCGCATTGGAGCGGCCGACGTGGTTCCGCTGGTGCCGATTCGCAATATCTCTTTGCCGGAGTGTGCCGCGCTTGCCCATCAACTAGGGCAGGAAATTTGGAAGCGCCATCATGTTCCGGTGTACTTTTATGAAGCGGCGGCGTTGCGCCCGGATAGGCGATTGCTAGAGCATATTCGCAATGGCCAATTTGAGGGTCTGCGAAAAAAAGTACAGCAGGATGCGGCCAGCCGGCCGGATGTCGGCGGTCCTTCGCTGCATCCCAAGGCCGGGGCGGTGGCTGTGGGAGCACGACAATTGTTGATTGCCTGCAATGTCTTCCTGAGTACCGGAAATGTCGGGATTGCGCGTTCGATCGCGCGGGACATCCGCGCAGCCAGCGGTGGACTTGCCGGACTGAAGGCGATGGGCGTGCTGGTCAGCGGCAAGGCGCAGGTGTCGATGAACATCACAGATTTTCACGCCACCCCTGTCAGCAAGGTGTATCAGGCCGTGAAGGATGCCGCGGCGCAGCTGGGTGCACAACCGGATCGGGTGGAACTGATCGGGTTAGTGCCCGAAGCGGCCGTCGAACCGGGCAGCGAATGGATGGCGCTGGCGACGAACTTCTCGGTTGCGCGGACGCTGGAGAGTAGACTGGAAACACCAATGATTTGGCCTTAACGTCCAGCGTATAGGCGCTCAATGTGACTTCGGCCATCGTCGCGCGTCGAAGATGACAGCGCTTCGATATCGTCGGGCGGCCATGAGAGACCGCACCCAAATTTGTGAGGAGTTGTAGATGAATCGTTGGAGAAATGTTCTAAGTTACAGCGTCGGGTCTATCGCCCTGGCAACGCTGACGTTGTCGGCGTCGGCATCGCAGCTTGCGACGGAGTCCCAGGCGGCCGTGCCCAAGGATGTGCAGCAGCTGATCGTCGTCGATTATCAAGCGATGGAGAATTCCGACATCGCGATGAAACTGCGCGCCAAGGTTTTGCCGCCAGAACTGAAACGCCTGCAGGACGCCTTGCAGCAGTCGGGCATGAATGTGGACCAGAGCGTCGTCCAGTTGGCGTTCGCTTCCTATCGCGTTCCGGGGGATGTGTCGTCGCGAATCGTGGGCATCGCGTCTGGCCAGTTCCCAGTGCAGCGGTTCACGGAGAATTTTAAGAAGCATCACGTCAAAGGCACGTTAGTGCGGAACGAGATGATCTACCCCATGGGCAACACGGGATTGAGTGTCGTATTTCTCGATCAGACCACGATGATCTTCGGTTCGCTCGAGGCGATCCGGGATTCCCTCGACGCACGAGACGGGATCAAGCCCAGCTTCCTGACCAATACGGCTATGCAGAACCTGATACCGGCGCTGCAGGATGAAGCCGTGTGGAGCATCCTCGATCAAAAAGGTACACAAGAGATGATGAAGTCCGTGCTTGGGCAGGCTGCGCAGGTGGCTGACTTTAGCACCGTAAAGAACAGCCTGGTTGGGTCGCGGTACACAATGGACTTTAACCAGGGCGTTAGATTTTCTTTGGATGTCATTACACCCGATACGGTTACGGCTGCCACAATGTCGTCGTTAATGGGTGCAGCCGCGATGATGGAGAAGCTGAACGCCACTCCGACGGAGCAGCAAGCGATCGCAGCGACGAATATTACCTCTAGTGGAAACGTACTTCAGGTGCGCTTTGTCACTTCGGATGATCAGTTCGCTTCGCTGCTGAACTCACAATTGTTTCAGTCCGTGATTCACTGAGACGCTTGAGGGAAAACGGCGTCGGAGCGGTCAAGCATTGTCGCCGTGCAGCAATTGGGTTGCGGCGGAGCGGGTAGTCCTCGAGATTGAGCATCGGGTTGGTTAGATACCGCGCATAGCCGCGTTTACCAATCTGGTGTACCTGCGCTCCAGCTAGTCGACGTAATCTTCATCTTTCAGCAGCTCGACGAATAGATGGCGGCAGCCGTAGTCTTTTTGTGCAACGGGCACCTGGCTAGCGGCATTGTATTGTGCACCTTTCCCCCTTTCAATCACTCTGCGTTTCTTTCACGTTCTCGCCTGCCGTGGAATCCAGAGGCTGCATGCGGGTGCGGCGTCCAGAAAAGAATGCGCTCATCAAGGCCTCCGCTTGTTTCATTTCACCCATTTGGCGGTGACAGAGCTGACGGGTCCGCTCGTATTCCGAACGGCGCCCAGGCGCGTAAATACTACTCGATGCTGCAGCTTTTGCAAGGTTGCCTAGGCTCTGAAAAGAAGCCTGAGGGCATTGAAGTGTCCAGCGATACGAGGAACCCGGACTTTTTATGTCTGTTATGCGAGCAATTTAGGCAAGAAAGATGAATAGCGCGGGCAGCCGGGCAACCATCGGACAAGAATTGGCATGGCACGTGCAAACATGTTCAACATAATTGCATTATGTTGCACTTCGGCGATCGAATCGCTTCCGTATTGCTTCAGTATTTCAGATGTAGAAAGATTTTGGAAAAGGTTCCCCCCTTTATGAAAACCGCTGTACGTTGCACTCCACCTGCCTTTCAGATGGGTGTGCCCGATACGATATCAGTTTCCTGGCAGTCCCGGATGCCCGTTTCTCACTCCTCGCTGTTGACCACAGGCTCCAGCCCTCCATTCGGTTTCGTGAGAAGTTCCTATTAATGGATGTTTTTTCTGCAGTGATCCTTGGTCAAAAAATACATTCCTAAAACCTTTTAGAGCGGACTTGCAGCGGTGTTCGTTCGCAATGCCATGAATGCGCATCGCGAATTCCCCCCAAACCCGTTCGTGGCTAACCGGCAGTAACTTTCGACGTGTTCGTGGATGGCGCGCAAAGCTATTCCTTCGCGCTCTGGCTCGAAGTGTTGTCTGTTGGTAACCACGGCTTAACCCACGGAACACGGAGAACCTTTATGTCGATCCAAAAGACGCAGGATGGTGTTTGCGTCCCTACGGCTTTCTTTCGCAAGTTAAATGTCTTTGCTGTGTTATGTTGTTCCACTTTGCTCGCGTTTCAATCTACCATGAACGTCGCTGCCCAGGAGGTAGCACCCCCAGTTATCAGTCTTACAGCGACCCCCAGTATTGTGGCGCCGGGAGGGACCGTATCTCTGGCCTATACCGTGCAGGGAGCGACCTCTGCCACATTGTCGAATGGTGTACAAACAGGACCGTTGACGGCTGCCAGCGGTTCAGGCTCCACGACTTTGTCTAAGTCCACTACGTTCACGCTGACTGCCGCGGGGCCGGGGGGTACGGCGACCAAGAGCCTTGTCGTCACAGTGAAAACGGCATCGACCTCCCCTTCCGTAACAGCACCAGTGATCACCAGCTTCACGGCATCGGCTCCGTCGGTCGCGGCCGGAGGAAGTTCTGTGCTGAGTTGGGGGGTGACAGGAACGAGTCCCACGGTCACTTTGAACGGAGTTAGGGCCACCAACCCAACCACTGTGAGACCTACCGCAACTACGTCCTATACGTTAGTCGCGACAAATAGCGCTGGTTCGGTGAGTAGCCAGGTCGTTGTCACGGTAACTTCGGCACCGAGTTCCTCCGCATCGGGAACCATGCTGACGGACTGTCAGCCCATCATCAAGGCAGGAACGTATTCTTTGGCGAACAATGTGTCGAGTCCGGGAACATGCTTTCCGATTGGCGCCAGCAACATTACGTTGAATCTGAACGGCCACACGATTACGTATGGAACAGGCGGCGGAGCAACACCCACGCCGGCGATTGCGGCGTGTGCCCCTTGGTACACGGGATTATCCAATTCGCAGTGCGTGGAAGGTTCCGACAGCAATTTGACTGTTTATGGCGGCAAAATTGTGCAGTCGAGCAATGCGGCGCCTTTCAGTCCGGTATTTTGGATCGGTCAAGGCGGCACCGGAGGCGGATATATCCACGACCTGAACGTGACGTTTCAATCGGTCGGGAGTCAGTTTTTCCATGGTGAGATTGACGGCGGCGGCTACACCATTCAGAACAACGTCATCAACGACAATGTGACCAACATTCAACACCCAGGCCAGAGCCCATTGGGTGCGCGAGGGCAGTTCCAGGGCTATGTGATCCATACAGATGAAGAGGGCACGGGTTCTCCAATTGCAGACACCATTTCCGGCAATACGTTCAACGGTTCGCCGCAGGGCGGGATTGCAGATGGTGTGGCGGGCTCGCAGATTTATAACAACACGATTAAACTGACCAGTACTTACAGCAATGACTACGGGGTGATTGTGACCATGAACAACCAGAATGTTCATGGCAACACGATTACCGGTCAGGGCCGTGGACTGGACGGAGAGACTTCCGGCTTCATCTTCGACGGCAATACCGTGAACGTCGCCGAGGGAACGGCCAACACCGAGTACAGTGGGTGCGAATTGGACGGCACCTACGGCATTCGAGTCAAGAATTATGATTGGCCGAATAGTACGGAATCGGGAACCGCGCCGTCGACAAATTTCAAGATCACCAACAACCACGTGACTGTCCCGGCGACTCATTGCCCGTCGACCGCTTTGGACTTGACGGATATGAACTCTTTGGTATCCGGGACGATCTCCGGGAATAGTTTCTCAGCTCCAGCCGGAGCCGGTGGACTAGCCAACGCTTTGGGATTTGAAAGTCTCGACGCTGCCAACATTACATTTCAGGCGAATCAATTCACGGCACCAACCTGCGTCTTAGTGGGCGGAAATGGGGACATTCCATACGGTCGCTACAGCGTGCAAGCGGGCCAAACCTGGAGTTGTGCCGCAGGTCCTACCGTGGCCGCTCAAGACTATACCTATGGACAGACGGGCGCGGTACCGCCATGGATCAGCATCAAGGATTCAATTCCGAATCCCACGGTAAGTTGCGTGGCCTATTCGACGGCTGTCATCACGATTGGAAGTGGCTACACGCACACCTGCAATCTGAAAGGACAGTAAAGCTGCCGACCGCGGCCACCGCAGTCATCGTCGACCCACCGCTCGAAGCGGCTTCATTTTCGGTATTGCCACTTCGACCACGACGTGAGACCCGCCTTCCTGGCGGGTTTCACTTTTTCCGTCTCAATACGGCCCGTCGCTCGGCGATGCGTGCGGGGGTCTTGATCGAAGACAACATAGCCATCGAGCGCCCGATCGATCTGCGGAATCCATGGGATCCACGCTCCCGGGCGGCACCAAGGGACTTCCATTAAATTGTCCGAATAGGATTTATGGTGCGCCCCGAGAGATTCGAACTCCCGGCCTTCTGGTTCGTAGCCAGACGCTCTATCCAACTGAGCTAGGGGCGCACAAGAATGTGCGTGCTTTGGCGAAAAGCAGCAAGTTCTAAGTTATCAGGAGGCGTGTTTCGGCGCAAATTTTTACGCTGCCGGGGACGTATTTCCATCCGGTGCGGGTGGCGGGGAAAAGGCGGAAATTTGCTCGGTGACGGAGAGGCCGGCCCGACGAAGCAGTTGGAATACGACGGCGCTGCTGAGTCGGGTGGCATCGTATTCCACCAGAATGGTTCGATCGGGCTGGTTGAGGCGCACGCGACGGATACCGTAGACATCGTAGAGCTCCGTGACCGCGCGCATGGTGTCTTCCGTCGGATGCTGAGCGTAGCGAAACTGGATATCAATGTTTGTGGTCATACCATCATCATAAATCGCCGCAGAACTGAAGCGCGGGCGAGTTGTCGTGGGATTCGAGACGCTCCCTAAAGATACGCGTCAGTGATTCGCGCTGAGCGTAGCGGACAAGGTGCGGTAGATCTCGGGATCGTTCCAGTCTTGCGCGCTGACGTACTTGCGAACAATGTGGCCGGAGCGATTGATCACGTAGGCCTCTGGAATTTGCACGGTTCCGTAGCGATGCATGACGGCTTGCGAAGGGTCGCGGACGGTGGGGAAATCGACGTGATAGGCAGCCAGGAAGTTGCGATAGGGCTCCGCATTGTCGTCGATGCTAACGCCGACAATATTCAATTGCGGCAAACGCTTGTGCAGCGCCAACAGGGAAGGAAATTCCTCCATACAAGGAGCGCAGTAGCTGGCCCAGAACGTGACCAGCACCACCTTACCGCGATACTGGCTAAGGCTTACGGTCTGCGGGCCGTCGTGAATGGTGAACGCGGGAGCGACTTTGCCCAATTCGTGCGGGAGTTGGCCACGGTTGCATCCGACGCTGAGAATAAGGGCGCCAACCACCAAGGAGAACAACGCTGAACGCCCGAATGGGCCGCCTCTCGATTTCTGCCGTTTCTGCATGTCACATCTATGATACGAATTTGTTGGATGGATACGAAATCGGACATGACTATTTCGTCAGAACCGGCTGCAGCTGGATCGATCCAGCTGCAGCTTTCGGTAATCATTCCTGCGCGGAATGAGGCTGTGTTGATCGGGGAATGCCTCGCCTCGTTAGTGAAGCAAAACGAGGACGATTTTTCCCTGGGGCGCGATTGGGAACTGATGGTTGTCGACGACGGTTCGTCGGATGCGACCCGCCAGATTGCGATGGAATTCTCTGGCGTAACTGTGCTGGAAGCACCGCCGCTGGCGGAAGGTTGGACAGGCAAGACGAATGCGCTGTGGTTTGCGGCGCAGCAGGCGCGAGGGAGATGGCTGCTGTTCACCGATGCGGACACGGTGCATGAACCCGGCGACCTGCGGCGAGCCATGCATGAAGCGGAGCGGTATAAAGTGGCGCTGCTTTCGTATTCTCCGCGGCAACTGGTACGCGGCGTGTTGCAGCGGACGCTGATGGCGCTCATCTTTGCCGATCTGGCTCAGACCTATCCAGCGCGCCTGGTGAATCTGGCTGACTCCCGTGTGGCGGGTGCGAACGGGCAGTTTATTTTGATTCGGCGCATCACTTATATGCGCGTCGGGGGACACAAGGCGGTGCGCGGCTCTTTGATTGAGGACATGGAATTGGCGCGGCATACCAAGCATGCAGGGGAAGCGCTGCGGCTGCGATTTGCAGGGGATGCCGCCAGCACTCGAATGTACGGAACGCTGGGTGAAGTATGCGCGGGGTGGCGAAAAAATCTGGCGCTATTGTTTCCAGATGCGCTGACTCGTGGCATGTGGAAGCTGTTCCAGGCGTCGTTGCTGTTTGGGTTGCCGCTGCTAGGTATCTGGCTATACCTTACGGTCGCGCGCACGCCGGTCATCTGGGCAGTCGGGTTGTGGTGGGCGTGGCGGGTGAGGGTGCACTACGCCAACACTGCAAAAGCGCATTTCCCGGTCGCGGATGTTCTATTGTCTCCGCTTGCGTTGCCGCTATACGCGTGGCAACTGATCGATAGCTGGATAGAACAACGCGTGCGGCACAGAGCCATCTGGAAAGGCCGCATGTACAAGGCTTGAAGCATCTGCCACGAGCGATCGGCTACATCGGTGAAAATACTGCGTCAAGACGGCGGCTGCATGAATCCAATATGCTAGGTTTATGGTGCTTCTGACGCGCAAGGCGGAGTTTTCCGCGGCTCACTACTACTGGTACGAGGCCTGGTCGCAACAGGAGAACGAGAAGGTGTTTGGCAAGTGCGCCAATCGCAATGGTCACGGACATAACTACACGCTGGAAGTGACGGTTGCCGGGGAGATTGATCCGGTATCGGGTTTTGTTGTCGATTTGAAAGCGCTGAAGGACGTGATGGAGCGGGAAGTGATCCAGATATACGACCATCGGCACCTGAACCTGGAGGTACCGGAATTTCGCTCGGTGATTCCGACGACCGAAAATATTGCGATCGCAATCTGGAAGCGGCTGGAGAAGAAGATTGCTGGTGCTCGCCTGCAGCGTGTGCGGGTGTATGAGATGCCGGATCTGTTCGCTGATTACTGTGGAGAGTGATGAAAGCTTATTTATCTCGGCGGTACCGCATGAGTGCGTCGCATCGCCTGCATACGGAGCTGTTTTCTGCGGAGAAGAACGAAGCCGTGTATGGGAAATGCAACAATCCGTATGGGCACGGACATAACTACACCGTGGAAGTGACGTTGAGCGGGGAGGTGGATCCGGTGACGGGGATGGTGTGCAACCTGGGCGATCTGGATGGGTTTGTGCGGCGCGAAATCGTCGACAGGTTTCACGAGAAGAATCTCAACATGGATAGAAGTTTTGAAACCCTTGTTCCTACGACGGAAAATCTTTGCGTAGAACTTTACGGGATCATACGCGGGGGCTTTCGAGGTGCGAAGCTGGAAAGAATTCGCGTGGAAGAGACCAGCAACAATTATTTTGAATATGCCGGATGAACCGGCGAGGGCGCAAGAAACCATAGGGAATTTCTATGGGGTGAGATGAAAGGTTGTTTGATGGCAAAGCCAGCATTGGTAGAGGGATCCACAGAGAACGCCTTGGCAGAGTTTTCTACCCCGGATCTTTATCGTGAATTGATCGCCCGATTTGGCGAAGATCCGACGCGCGACGGATTGTTGCGCACGCCGGAGCGCGTGCAGAAGGCGATGGAGTTTCTGACCAAGGGCTATCAGCAGGATGCCGGCGAGATTCTGCGCGGTGCCATGTTCGACGTGGACTACGACGAGATGGTGATCGTGAAAGATGTGGAAGTCTTCTCGTTGTGCGAGCATCACATGCTGCCGTTTTTTGGAAGGGTACACGTCGCCTACATTCCCAACGGCAAGGTGATCGGTCTCAGCAAGATTCCGCGGCTGGTGGACGTGTATGCTCGCCGGCTGCAGGTGCAGGAACGGCTGACACGCGAGATTGCCGATGCGATTCAGGATGCGATTCAGCCGCAAGGTGTGGGCGTCGTGATAGAAGCGCGCCATTTGTGCATGATGATGCGCGGAGTAGAAAAGCAGCACTCTTCTACAGTGACCTCTGCCATGCTGGGAGCATTTCGCAGCAACCAGCAAACGCGCCATGAGTTCCTGTCGCTGGTCCATGGGCGCGGGGAGAATGGAATCTAAGCCAGCTTGGCCCGTGTGAATTGCGTCGCGGAAGTTTCTCCCGGTCCTGGTGTGGGCGGGTGACAATCTCCTACCACTTATTCCGAATCCAACCTATGAATGGTCTCTTGATCGTCAACAAACCGGCAGGGATAACGTCGCACGACGTTGTGGCGAAAGTCCGCAAATTGACGGGAGAATCGTCTGTGGGCCACCTGGGTACGCTGGACCCCATGGCCACTGGAGTGTTGCCGTTGTTGCTGGGACGATTCACTCGACTGGCACAATTTTTCAAACAGGACAGCAAGCGCTACACCGGAACCATTCGATTTGGCTTCGCGACCGACACCTACGATGCCGAGGGTGAAGCGGTGGGCGAGCGCGTAGATCCAGTGCTGACGCTGGAAGAAATCCGCAAGCTTGCGGAGAAGTTTCTCGGCAAGATCGATCAGGTGCCGCCCCCCTTTTCTGCCAAGAAATCTCAAGGTGTGCCCGCGTATAAGCTGGCGCGACAAGGCAAGCCGGTGGAACTGCGTCCGGTTGGAATCGAGATCTGTCAATTTGAAATTCCCGGCTACGAAGCGCCAAACGCTCCGTTCACTGTTGCGGTTTCTTCGGGAAGCTACATCCGTTCGATCGCGCATGAAATGGGACAGTTGGCTGGATGTGGTGCACATCTTACAAGCCTGTGTCGCGTGCAGGCAGGGGAATTCACGCTGGAGCAGGCGGCGACGCTGGACGAAATTGCAGCATGGCAAAAAGAGGATTCGCTGGCGGAGCGATTGCCGCATCCGCGTTGCGTGTTGCGGCAGATGCCTTCGGTGACTGTGGATGAAAATACCGCGACGCGGCTGAAGAATGGAATGGCATGCAATCTGCCGGAATATTCCGATGCACCATTCGTCAAGATATTTATAGACCAGCGGGCTCTGTTTGCGATTGGACGCCGCATTGCTGGAACTTTGATACAACCGATGGCGGTCCTGGGCTAGTGTGTGCGCGCTTTGTTGTGATCTTGCCTGGGCTTTTGCAGCATTGGCAATAACAGAGGCAGAAAATTCTTCGCCACCTGCTTGCACCCTTGTGCTGTGGGATGGATGCCGTCGTCCTGCATGGAGCCAGGTACGTCATAGACGCCCTTCAACATGAAGGGGAGCAGCGGCACATGATAGTGCCTGGATGCTTTGACGTAAATCGCGTTGAATTTGGCAATGTAGTCGCTTCCGTAGTTCGGCGGCAGGGTAATTCCGCCGAGGATTACCTTAGCATGCGCACCCTGCATGGCTGAAATGATGGCGAAGAGGTTTGTCTCCGTATCCTGGATGGGCAGCCCGCGGAGGCCGTCGTTGCCGCCGAAGGCAACGATGACGACGGATGGATGGTACTTGAGGACTTCAGAAATGCGAAGAACACCATCTTTCGTGGTATTGCCGCTGATGCCAAGATTGATCACACGATAGCGATATCCGCCGGCATCCAGGTCGCGTTGCAGGTCGGCAGGATAACTTTCGTCGTGGGCGACGCCAAGGCCCGCGGTCAGGCTGTCGCCAAAGGCCACGATGGTGGGGAGCGATGAGTCAATTGGCGCAGGTGGCTGCTGCGGTAAGGCAACAGACGCCGAAGCAGAACTTGATTCGGTGGAAGTGGCAGGGTTTGATCGCGAGTTCGACCCACTGCAACCGAGAAGCCATGCGATGATCAAGACAGAAGAGAAAATTGTTTTCAAATCAGGTTTCATCCACACCACATTCACCCATGCCCTCTGAAACTCACGCTATCATCGCAGTCCGCGGATTGAAAAAAACTTTACGCAGCGGATCGACATCTTTGGAAATTCTGAAGGGAATCGATCTCAGCATTCCGTCGCGTCAATTCGTCGTCATCATGGGTGCTTCCGGCAGCGGAAAAAGTACACTGCTTGGATTACTTGCCGGATTGGATGCGCCCACCAGCGGCACGGTCACAATTGATGGGGAAGAAATCAGTCGCTTGAGCGAGGATGCGCTGGCACAGATTCGCGCCACCAAACTTGGTTTTGTTTTTCAATCCTATCAACTGATTCCTACGCTGACGGCGCTGGAAAATGTTTTACTGCCGCATGAACTACATGCCTCGGACGATGGTAAGCCGCGCGCGCAGGAACTGCTGGCAAATGTCGGACTGGCAGAACGGATGCATCATTATCCGGTCCAGTTATCGGGAGGAGAGCAGCAGCGGGTGGCGCTGGCGCGGGCGTTTATGTTGCGGCCGCCTGTGATTCTGGCGGAT
>JAJXZK010000333.1 GCA_021780095.1 Acidobacteriota bacterium
GGGAAGCATGGACTAATCCCAATCGCAGTCGCCAATATGGGACGAGCGGAACAGCCCCCGACGCCAGAGTTTTGGAAGCCAAGGCCGCCTGGGACCAAGAACGAGCCGCCACCCAGCACAAAACCGCCTTCGACGCCCAGCCCATCGCATTCTCTCTGAGCCAAGCCGACATGGACGCCATCTTTAATGCTTGGAAGGCCCGCACTCCGGCTTTTTATGACTCCGAATTCAACCGCACCAATCTCTTCAACATCATGCTCACTTACCTTTATCAGAAAAAACTTTCAGGCTGGAATTTGGAAAGTTTCTCTGCCTGCTTTGAGTGGGCGAAGCAAAATAACTTCTTGGAGCAAGCTCCCTTGCGTCCACGCGGAACCGCGAAGAGCGTTCCCCACGTGTTCCCTCCGTTTGTCCCGCCGAAGGCTGAAGAGAGTGACGCCGAAGAGCAACAGCAAATAGATGCGGCAATCGCGCAGACCGAAGCGGAGCGCAAGGCCGCACAGTCCATGTCGTTTGAAGAGCTTCAAGCAGCCGCCAGGAAAAATTATAACTATGACCGAGCGGCCAGACTGGATGGGGTGAACCATGTGTAATTTTTGCGGGACCCTCCATCCCCGGTTGGACGCGGACCATCCTGTGGCAGGCGAATGGACCGTTCGTATTCTGGACCGCCAGGGCGCACAGCAATTCATGCTCAATCACGAGGCGGATTATTTTCCCTGTGAAGTAAACGCCCACAAGCTTCAGGGCTGGCTGAAGGCCCATCCTGGCGCTTGCGGCAGCGAAAGGAATTTTGAAATCGCCTACCGTGTCCTGTCCGCCGAAAACGAATTGCTCCAGCGTCCAGCGCCGCCCGAAGAGCCGCCGTCAGAGCCGATACGCACGCCCATAATTTTCATTCCTGATTCACGCCAGCCGGACACGCTCGCCGAATACGCCGACAAGAAATTTGATACGGACATTCAGCGCAAGCGGCGGGATGAACAATTGCGGCAGGAGTATCTGGCGACTCTACGCTCGAAAACGGACTGGGTGATCGAATGACCCGCGATAATATGCCACTGGCACGGAAGAGGGTGGCACGGACAAACGCGAGATTGAACAAAAGCTCCACCCCACCAATCGTCCGCCCTGCCCGCCGCAAGTTACGACTGAAAAAGTTTTGAATTTGGCTGCTGGAAAATGGGCGAGTTGGTGCAGCCATCGGGGTTCGGCCCCCGCTCCTTGACTGACTCGCTCAAACTCCAAGAAATGGAAAACACAATGGACATTGAAAATCGTATCGAACAGCTCGAAAAGCGGGTGGATGCTCTGCACGAGGCCCTGAGGCTTGTTATCTCTCATCTGGAAGAGCCGCAAGCCAAGAGCAAGTTTGATTTTTCTTCAATCCCCGGGCACATCCAGCACAGCGGCTAGCGGTCCGCGAATGGGTATTTACGTCAGTGAAATGAACATTCACCGAATAGTACTAGTGTACTATGTCAAAATAGGGGCGAGCTGTGATATACTTTGTTTATTGGAATGCCCGCTTGGGTCTTTTTAGACTTGGGCAGTGCGAGGTTGGAGAAAACAACGGCAGGCTGGGTTGACCCCTGTCGAAAGGTTCGAGACGGGAATCGGACGCCAACTCGCAAATAGCGGCACACCTAATCCGACGTAGCACGCTGTAAATCCCACAGCGAACTCCAACAATGCGAAAAGCCCTTGGCTTTTTAGCGTGGGATTGTGTCTATGTCGGAGCCCGAATCTCCTTCGCATTTGCCCGAAACTTCTTCGAGTGGTAGTGTCTCAACCGCAACGCCGTCTCCTACAGGCAGGAGAGGCACTGTGCCTAAGAGACGGTTTCAGAGGGGTACGTTTGTAAAACGTAAGCATTGGGTTGGGATGTGGCGTATTGACGTGCCGCAATCTGACGGAACCTTCAAACGGGAACAGCGGAGTAGGACGTTTGTGGGTCTGTCGGAGCGAGCGGCCCGTGCTGCATTTCAGCCAATTTTGGATGCTGTGAATAAAGCGAGCGGAGCCGTTGCACCTGTTCCGAAAAATACGGCTACTCTGAATTGTCTGATTGAGGAGTGGCGCGAGCAAATCGGGATGAGTCTAAAGCCGAGCACACTAAAGGCAGCGGAGTCACACTTGCGAAGGCATATTGAACCTTCGCTTGGTGATTGTCCCTTGCCTGAATTGACAGCTAAACGGCTTCAGGCGTTCGTAACGGGGATGTCGAACGGCAAACGAACAAGGAAATCAATCGTGAACATCTTGCTAACCCTATCTTCGGTTCTCTCAACTGCACGGGATTGGGGTTACGACGTTCCGAAAGTCTCTTTGTCCGATTTGTCGCTACCGCAAGACAGCCCGCGAGAACGGGTCCGCTTTTTCCGCCGTGACGAAATGCGAGGCATCATTCGCTCTTCCGCTGAGCCACTATCAACAATCTGCCTGATTCTGTCTCTGACGGGAATGCGGATTGGTGAAGTGTTAGCTCTTCGCCACGACGATTTAGATTTTCGGCGGAAGGTTATCAGCATTCGCGGCTCGGTTTACGAAGGGAAACTTGGTACGCCAAAGAGCAAGGCGAGCGCGGCGGATTTGCCGATGCCCGACGCTCTTGCGAAGCGGCTCCGAGATTACGAGTGGAATCCCGCACAAAAGGAAAACCCACTTGGGTTTTTATTCTTGAACCAACATGGGCGACCCTATTCCGCGAATAGACTGCGGGAGCGAAAACTCCATCCCGTGCTTAAAAAACTCGGGATTAGGCAGACGGGGTTCCACAGTTTCCGTCACGGGGTTGCGAGTGAACTGATTGACTCAGGCGCACCCATCACGGTTGTACAGACTCAGATGCGGCATTCAGACCCGCGCATTACGCTGAGCATCTACGCGCACGTAATTCCACAGTCTCAACGTGACGCCATAGAGAGCCTAGCAGGGTCAATTGCTGACTGAGGCGGGAATTGCTGACTTTGCTGTTGGAAACTCTTTTGTTTCAGTGAGGTTGGGGTGAGCGATGGGATTTGAACCCACGACCCTCGGTTCCACAGACCGATGCTCTACCGGCTGAGCTACGCTCACCGCACGCAAAAATCATAGCATGGCAGCGGTGACGTGGATAGGTGGATCCGTTGCGGAGAAATGAGACTGATCGCATGCGGGGTATTTCGTCCGCTTGATTTTCTCGACCAGCCCTTGTCACGTGCGGCCTGCTCAGGCCCCGCGCGGGAAGGGAATTGTGACGCGTTTTCGGCGGGAGGAGTGCCGCTTCAAACGAACGCGCGCGTGGTCGGCCCATGGGCCGGATGGCGCGTAGCGGAGGTAGAGCATCCACTGCTGACGAGCCAGGCGCGCCTGGCCACGCTTCTCATACGCCAGCGCGAGGTTGAAGCGGACGTCCGCGTATCCGGGAAGCAAGCGGGCGGCACGGCGGAGATAGCAAATAGCTTCGTCGTTCTGCCCCTGTTCCTCGAGCACACAGCCGAGGTTATAGCAGGAGATGCCGTTGGACGGATCGAGCCGGACGGCGGCAAGAAATTCGTCCCGTGCTTCGGGCATTTGCCCCATCTGGTAGAGCGCCACGCCGAGATTGATGTGCGCCTCGACCCAGTCGGGCGCGAGCGCCAGCGCCTGCCGGTAGCAATCGGCGGCAATGGGAAGTGTATCCCGGCGTGTCTCCCAGCCGAGCGCGGCCTGGTACAGCTCTTCCGGTGTCTGTCCGGAAAGGGAATGGACCTTCTCTGGTCGCGCAGTGGAATCAAACGGAAAGGCCCACTGCTGCTTCAAAGGCCGGAACGGGCTGGGAGCACCCGGAGGAACGACCAGCACGTCGCGGCCCTGCTCGAGAAGGCAAAGCTCCTGCACGGGCACCGGCGAGGTTCCCAATTGCTGCTCCATGGACTTGATGGCCCGGCGGACCCGGTGAGCGGGAATGCGATGTTCGGTGAGGCGCTGGATGGTTTGCAGGGCCACCAGATCGCCGAAACTGTAGAACTTCTCTCCCCATCGAGCGCGGGGATGGACCAGCTTGAGCCGCTCCCAATATCGCAAGCGGGCCGAATCCAGCCCCAAAATGCGCCCGACTTCTCCTCGTGTGAAACGCTGCGGCAAGCCGACGCCCCCTGCGCTTGTACACCCTTCGCGGATGATTATGCACCTGTTGTCAATAAGCGGAACATGCGCCGGAGCGGAATTACCAAATGACCACACGAGGCCGCGCCCAAATTGCGCCGCCAGACGGGCTTGCTAGACTGATCAGGAAGGCCTTCCACCATGGTTTCGAACCGCGGCGAACATACATTGGTCGAGCGGCAGATCGCGCTGGCGCGGGCCGTGCTGGCTGGAGCGTCATTGGTGGCGCTGGCCGTTGCCGGTCCCGCCGGCAATCGAGCCGGACACGTTGCCCTCGCGTTGCTGCTCTTCTACCTCGTGGCAGCGGTCCTGGCTGTCTTCAGCGAGCGATTGCAAGGCTTCCAGCGGATACGAATCCCGGCGCCTGTGGATATCGTGCTGGCGGGGCTGTTTCTGGTGTTTGCGCCGTCGCTTCCGGCCTTTTGGTTCCTGGCCTTGTTTGGCGTCTTTTCCGTGGCGGCTCGAGGCGCCTTGCCCGAGGCGTGGGCGCTGGCCGGCGTCGTGGCCGCCGGAATTGTTGCGCGCGTGGGGTTTAGGGGGCCGATACGGTTTCCGCCTCTTGGAGAATGCGTGGGCTTGGGATTGGGAATGGCTGTGTCCGGAACGGGCATTGGCGCTCTGGCGGTGGGGTTGCGCGGGCAAATTACGCAGCAGCGCCTTCGGGAACGGATTGCCGGGCTCCTCCAGTTCGATCACGGTCTTTCCGAATCGATCCGCCAGGCGCTGGGAGAGCTGGCCCTGGCGTTTGATTGCGAGCAGGCCTGTCTGGCGATGCGCGATGACGATCTCGAACGCCTCTTTGTCTGGAAAGTCCGCCTCGGAGATCGCGACATGGCCGGCCCGGAGACGCTGCCCCTGGCGCGTGCCGAGACCTTCCTGATTGATTGCCTGGAAGTTACCCTAGCCTGGGAACAGCACGGTGGGCGTCCCAGCAGCTTTGGCTGGGACCGCCGCACGGGGCAGCGGTTCCACTCGGCTCCGTCGCTGCCCGAAGTGGTCCGGAAGGAATGGGAAGCGCGCTCGCTTCTAGCCGCCACGATCGAATGGAATGGGAGGCCGGCGGGGCGCGTGCTGCTGGTCAACGCGCGAGGAAGACAGGGAAAGTTTTCGACCGGGCAGTTGCGGCGGCTCGAGCAGATTGTGCGCGAAATCGGGCGTCCGCTTGAGAATATCTTCCGCTTGCGCCACCTGCGAGCGCAAACCGTGGAAGCAGAGCGCAGCCGCATCTCGCGCGACCTGCATGACGGAATTCTGCAGACGCTGCTGAGTCTCAACATCCAGCTTGGAGTGCTGCGGCGGAAGATTCCGCAAGCTCCCGAGAACGCCGGAGAGGAGCTGGGCGCACTGCAGAAAATTGTGCAGCAGGAGAGCGAGGAACTGCGGCGCATGGTCACGGATCTTCGACCTTTGCGCGTGGAGAGCGCCGATCTGCGGGAGATGATGCTGGCCATCGGCGAACGCTTCCGCTGCGAGGGGGGGCTGGCGCTGGACCTATTCATCGAGGACCGCGATTTGCGTCTGCCAGACCGGGTGTGCCGCGAGCTGGTGCAGATATACCGGGAGTCACTGCACAACATAAAAAAGCATGCGCAGGCCAGCCACGTCGTGGTAAAACTAGCTCAAGACGATTCGAGAGCAATTCTCGTCGTTGATGACAACGGCAGGGGATTCAGTTTTTCTGGTCGCTACACGAGCGAGGATCTGGACAAGCTGCGCCTGGGGC
>JAJXZK010000169.1 GCA_021780095.1 Acidobacteriota bacterium
CTGTCCGTTGCCGTCAGGCGAGCAATGTATTTCACGCTCTTGTATCCAAGTTGGCGTGGCACTCGTAACCGCAGCGGTCCGCCAAATCCGACGGGAAGATCGCCGTCATTCATCCCCATGGTCAGCAGAGTTTGTGGATGACGTGCCTCATCGATATCGAGACTGTCCCACCAATCCCGGTAGATTGAAAAGTATGCGATGTAGCGGGCCTGGGGCAGCACACCGACCTCGTGCAAAATCTCATGCAGTGGCGTCCCAATCCACTCCGCGATGTAGGACCAGCCTTCTTCGCACGCGACTTCGGTGATCTGGCTCTTGACTGGAAACCGCTTCAGATCGGCCAAGGAAAACGTCGTGGGCCGCGCCACCATACCATCCACCGTCAGCTTCCAGTCCGCGAATCCACCCGCCTGCAACCGCTTGAAAGCAGCGCTCTGCGGCGCAACCTCATTGGCAAACGGTGTTGTTGAAATCATGCTGCGCGGAAACTCCCGCGCCGGCGCGCGCGACCCAAACACTCGCTGCGCAGCGTAGCTCAGCGTTTCCCCCGGCCCATAAATTCCACCACCATCTGGCGGAATCAATCCATATCGATGCGCGATCCGGTCAGCCGCCGCAATGCCCGCGACGCCCGCCGTCGCTGCCAATCCCGTCGCCAGAAATTTCCGCCGAGAAATCATGGGCGCTCCTCCTCAACCGCGCGGCCCGTAATCATCGCCCGCATGCGGCACTTGAATCCCGCCAGGTACACCATGGCAATGTGCACAACGACAAACAGCAGCAACGCAATCGTAATAAAGAAATGTAGCGTGCGCGCCGACTGCCTTCCTCCCAGCGCGCTTGCCGTCCACGGAAACGCGCCGGTAAAGGTCGGCGACATTGCCAGCCCTGTCCAGATGACCAGCGGAAACAGCACGAAGATAACGATCAGGTAGGTCGCTCGCTGCACTACGTTATACGATCGCGCCTGCTCGCCATTCGGCGGACCGCGGCGAAATGTCTTCGCCATCACAGCTCGAAATGCGCTCCACGATCTTTGCCTGCGGCCCGGTACCAAGTCTTTGCGAAAATGTCCGCTCCAAAACCCTGCAATTCCGTAAATCAATCCTGTGAACAGCAGTAGCCACGCCGCCTGGAAATGCAGCGCGCGGCTCCATCCATTCTGATCCGGCATGGTGTATTTGTAGCCCGTTGGCACGGTGTCTCTTGAGGCCGGAATATGCAGCGAAAACAGCGGCTGCATGGTCGAGTTGCCGACCTCTCCCCAATAAAATCTTGGGTGAGAAATCAGAATCTCCACGCCAGTAATCAGCAGCGCAAAAAACGCGATCACCGTCAGCCAGTGCGTCGCCCGCACCACGGCGCTGTGGCGCAATGTGTCCGATTTGCGAGCCGACTCCGCAGCTAACACAAGCGGAGAATAGCACAAGATCCGCAAACCATCGAAGCTTCTTTCCGCCACTCGATCCAGCCCCGCATCCGCGCGCCCAGCGTCGCCACACGCGTCCGCTGCAAATTTCGTTGACCATCGAATGCCGCCAATGCTAGCCTTTCATCGCGTCGGCCCATCCCTCCATTGCATCTCGCTTTCGCTCCGCAAAAAGCGGCCCGCACAGGAGTGAACGAATGACCGCCGTACCCCAGCCTATACTTGTGCGCCCACAGAGCCGTGTCCTCGGTCGAAACGGGCTGATGGATAAATATTTCTACTTCGCCATGTCGCTGCTCGTCGCAGTCGTTGTCGTCTGGGGTTTTAGTCACTCCGTCAACCAGAACCTGCTCCACGCCGCGCCTCCGCGCCCCGCCCTTCTCTGGATCCACGCGGCCGCATTCTCCACCTGGGTTGTCTTCTTCATTCTTCAGTCGGCGTTGATCCGCACGCATCATGTCCGCATCCACCGCTCTCTCGGATGGTTTGGTGCTGCGCTCGGCACCGTCATGGTTCCTCTCGGTATTACCACAGCCATCGTCATGGCGCGCTTCGACACGGTCCGTCTCCATCAGCCAGGCGCGGATGCCTTTTTGATCGAACCCCTGTTCGACATGCTCGCCTTCGGCATCTGCTTCGCCCTCGCCATTCTGTGGCGCAAAAAGCCGGAGTTCCATCGCCGCCTCATCTTCATCGCCACTGTCATACTGCTCGATGCAGCTTTTGGTCGCATTCTCTATCTGTTCAACAACAATCTTTTCTTCCCCTGCCTCGATGCCGTCATCCTTCTCGGTGTCGGACGAGACCTTCTCGTCAACCGCCGTGTCCACGTGGTCTATCGGATCGCACTTCCGGTCCTCATCCTGTCGCAGGTCTTCGTCAATTACACCTGGCGCTCCGCTCCCAGCTGGTGGATCAGCACCGCCCACTCCATCCTCAGCTAAGCGCACTCACCCACCGGCCATCCTCGAACTCACCGCACGCAGCCCAGCCTCGCCGCAGGCTGGCCGCGAGCGATTCCTTTTGCGCGTTCCCTACGCGATGTTCTAGTATGAACCGCCGAACTAAATCGATTTGGACGAGCACTTCCTGAGGACACTCATGCGCCTTCCCTACGCACTTGCACTCGTCTCGCTCACTCTCTCCGCCATTCACTCACCCGCGCAATCTCCGTCCACCCCGCCCCCCGTCACCTTCACCGCCGATCAGGACCATCAAAATATGATGACGCAGCTCGGCATCCAAGCCCTGCGCCCCGGTCCCAGCGGAAATCCAAAAGCCTCCGACCACGCCAACTACGACGAGTCGAAGGCCAACCCATACCCCAATCTGCCCGATGCGCTCACTCTCAACAATGGAGAAAAAGTCACCACCGCAAAAATCTGGTGGCAGCAGCGCCGCCCGCAAATCGTCCACGATTTCGACGAATACGTCTACGGCGTCGTCCCCAAACATGTCCCCAACGTCACCTGGTCTGTCGTCGCCACCGAACATGAATTCGTCGGCTTCCATCCAGTCATCGCCACCGAACTCAATGGCCACGTCGACAACGCCGCCGATTCCCTCATCAGCGTCAACCTCCGCATGACGCTCGTCACGCCCGCCGACGCCACCGGCCCCGTGCCCGTCCTCATGATGTTCGGCAACAGCGCTCTTCCCGCGCCCGTCCAGCCATCGCCGCAAGATCTTGTGCGCATCAACACCGCGCTCAAGGCTCTCCTCATCAAACAGGACCCCTCGCTCGCGCAGGTCATTACGCAGCATCCCGGTTGGGATCCCGTTCGCTCCGTCCCATTTCAATTTCCGCAGATGAATGCCGACGGTGATCCCCCCAACACATGGGAACTCATCGCCGCCGGCTGGGGCTTCGCCATGCTCGATCCGCAATCTGCGCAAGCCGACAACGGCGCGGGCCTCACTCGCGGCATCATCGGCCTCGTCAACAAAGGCCAGCCCCGCACGCCGGACCAATGGGGTGCGTTGCGCGCCTGGGCCTGGGCTGCCAGCCGCGGGCTTGACTATCTGCAAACCAATCCCGCCGTCGACGCCAAACACGTCGGCATCGAGGGCGTCTCCCGCTACGGCAAAGCCGCCCTCGTCACCATGGCCTACGATCCACGCTTCGCCATGGTCCTCATCGGCTCCTCCGGTAAAGGAGGAGCAACTCCCCTGCGCCGCAACTTCGGCGAAGCCGTCGAAAGCCTCACTGGCGGCGAGTATTACTGGATGGCCGGCAACTTCATCAAGTACGGCGCGTCAAAAGCCACCTTCGGCAGCATGAATCCCGGTAACATTCCCGTCGACTCGAACGAACTCCTCGCCCTCTGCGCGCCGCGCCTCACCTTCGTCAGCTACGGCATTCCAGAAAAAGGCGATGCCCATTGGCTCGACCACCAGGGCAGTTGGATGGCAACCGTCGCCGCCAGTCCCGTCTGGACTCTATTAGGTGCGCCCGGTCTCAGCACCGACAATCTCGACTACCACACCGCCCCCATGCCTGCAGTCAACACCGGCCTGCTCGGCGGCAAGCTCGCCTGGCGGCAGGATGACGGCGGCCACACCGACGCCCCCAACATGAAATATTTCATCCACTGGGCCAACAAATTTATCGGCTACCCGGACAAAGAATAAGGTCGATTTTTGTCAGGACCTGTCTCCGAGTAATTTTCAGAGGAACGATTACAATCACCCCATGCACGACGTAGTAGTGTATTCGCGCGAAGGATGTCATCTCTGCGAGGTAGTCAAGCAGACGCTTGCAGAACTCCAGAGCCAGGCCCACTTCCAGTGGCGCGAGGTCGACATCGATGCCGACCCGCAACTGCAGCAGAAGTACACCGATCAGGTGCCCGTAGTGTTCATCGATGGGCGCAAGGCCTTTAAGTATCGGATGGATGGGCCTCAGTTTCTGCGCGCTTTGGCCGGCAGATAAGAAAACGAACGCCTCTTCGAGCGGACTCTATCCTGTGATAGGCAACGGGATTTTTGGATCAGGGTCAACGTAAGTCTTCCGGCCGTATCCTGCATCGGGAGTCGCAGCCCCGCCTTCCAGGACTGAGCCGAATCAGCCCCGCGAAAACTTCTGACGATATAGACCGAACCGAGTACCCCTCGATAAGGACGAAGGCGTTGTCAAGGCACAGATCCCCTGTGCGGCGTGCATCTGAACCTTGACCCCGCTCCGCAAATGGTTAGAAGACAAACCTCGCGCCGAACTGGAACTGACGCGGGGTGTTCACGGTACTGGTAATGGTGCCGAAAGTTGCCGCCACAGCGGGCTGCGTCTGTACATCTGTGATGGTTGGAACTTGCGGCATCCCCAGCTGCGCCCGATTTGTAAGGTTGTACGAGGAAACATCGAGGCGCAAATTCCGGGTTTCGCCCATCCGGAAATTCTTATAGAGAGAAATGTCCAGGTCTCGCGAGCCCATGGTGCGGACGTGATCCAGATAGGCCGGAGCTGTGCCAGGTACAAACGAACTGGCTGGCAAGGTAAAGCAACTGTAGTTGAACCAGGTGGTCGCCGTATGCGGAGCGCCCTTGCTCGGATCGCAGGAAAGATTGGGGCGCTGATTGAAGTAGGATACGGGTGCTCCCACAACAGGAGATGCGATGGGAATTCCGGTGCTCAGGTAGAGGATGCCGTTCACGGTCCAGCCGCCGACAAAGATATTCGCCACGCGGTCCGGTTGAATCGCCCTTCCTGGACCCACGGGCAGATCGTACGAAACCATCCCCGTAAATTGATACTTGACGTCCTGGGGGCTGACAGAATGTTCGTATCGCAGGTCCTTGATATCCTGGGCCGCGCCTCCGTGAAAGCCGACAAAACCCAGTGGTGGATTGCCGTCATCCGTGATGAGCTTGGCCCAGGTGAAGCTGCTCAGAGTGGTGACGTGGGAGGAAAGCCTCTTTTGCAGCTTGGCCTGCATCGAGCTGTATTCCGAATCCCCGCCAGGATAGCCGTTGAGATTCACACCGTTGCCGGACCCGTAGCTACCGTTGCCAAACTGGGGGAACTCCTGCAGCGACACCCACAAGGGAACCGTCGCCGAGCCGTAATTGGAATTAGTTGCCGGCTGCGTCGCCGCCCAGGTGTTGGGGACATTCTGACAGGCCGGGTTCGAAGGATCGACGCACAGTGCTGCTCCGTACTTCCCGATGGTTTCCAGACTGAGCGTGTTGCGGTCGAAACTCCCCATGGGGAGGAAGAGACCGCGGCTGCCCACATATCCCAGGTCAAGAACTACCTGGCGCGGGAACTGGTACTCAACGTCCAAATTGAAGTTGTAGGTCGTGGGCGTGCGCTGGCTGCGCAGCACAGTATTCAGTGTCGTACCCAGGTTATTGGCCAGGCCGGACGGCGGAGTCTTAAATACCGGAACGACTCCATTCGGGAAGGGATCGCTGAGAGAATATAT